>JAHCKB010000080.1 GCA_026125985.1 Bradyrhizobium sp. | reverse complement strand
AACGTGTTCGGCTAGGTCCCCATGAGAGAGAACCTGCATCGCTTTTTTCGGGCGGCGCGGGGAGCCGGGGTCCGGGTCTCGCCTGCCGAAAGCATCGATGCGATGCGCGCCGTCGCCAAGATCGGCTTCGACGACCGCCAGATCCTGCGCGATACCTTTCTGGTGACGCTGGCCAAGACCCAGGAAGAGAAGCGCGCGCTGGGCGACTGCTTCGACCTGTTCTTCAGCCAGCCCGAACCGTCGCCTCCCGCGGCTGATAATGACAATGCGAACGAGCCGGGTGAGACGGGCGAAAGCGGTCAGGCCAATGGCGGCGGCGGTGGCGGCGAATCGTCGGGCAGTGGGGATGCTTCCGACCAGCAGGCATCGCCGGAGACCGGCAACCAGCCGAACGAAGGCCTCGGTCCCCTCGCCCAGATGCTCCTGAGGCAGGATCGCAACGAGATCCAGGCTGCGATCGCCAACGCGGCCAATGCCGCCTCGCTGTCCGATATCAGGTATTTCACCCAGCGCGGTATCTTCTCCGGCCGGATCCTGGAGCAGATGGGCATCGGCCGGCTGCGCGACGATCTCGACAACCTGACCGCGACCAACCCGTCGCTGGCCGAACGGCTGCAGGCAGCGACAGATGGGCTGCGCGACGCCGTGCGCGAAACCGTGGCGCAGGCCCTGTTGCTCTATGGCCGCGAGGAAGCGGAGAACCTGCGCAACGAGATCCTGCGCAATGCGCCGCTGGCGCGGATCGAGCCGCGACAGGTCGACGAGATGCGGGCGCTGATCCGCAAGATCGCCCGCCGGCTGCGCGAGCGCTACTCCAAGCCGCGCAAGCGGCAACGCCGCGGCCATCTCGACGTGCGGCGCACGCTGCGCCGCAATGCGGCCTGGGGCAGCATCCCTTTCCTCACGGCGTGGAAGCGCAAGCATCGCGACCGACCCAAGATCGTGGCGCTGTGCGACGTCTCCGGTTCGGTGGCCAAGGTCTCCGATTTCTTTCTGCTGCTGATCCACAGCCTTCACGAGGTCGTGGACGACGTACGCTCCTTTGCCTTTTCCGGCCACCTGATCGAAGTCAGTGACATCCTGGAGAAGAAATCGCCGGAGGCGGCGATGGCGGAGATCATGTCCAAGGTCGGCTTCGGCTCATCCGACTACGGCAGCTCGCTCGCCGATTTCGAGGATGAATGGATGAACGCGGTGACGCCGCAGACCACGGTGATCGTGCTGGGCGACGCCCGCAGCAACAATCTCGACCCGCGCGCCGACATCCTGCGCCGCATCGCCGAGAGATCGAAGCGCGTTGTCTGGCTCAACCCCGAAGGCCGCATGGCTTGGGGCTTTGGCGATTCCGAGATGCCGCGCTATGCGACCTTCTGCAGCGTCGTGCGCCAGTGCGCCACTGCAAGACAGCTCGAGCGCGCGGTATCCGACATCGTGGCGACGTATCAGTAATCCGGCGAGGGGTAAGATGAACTCGGTCTTGCGCGCTTGCCTCGGATCCGCTCTTTCCGTGTTATTCGCAGCCTGCTGTATAGAAACGGCCCTGGCGCAGGCGCGTGCCCAGTTTGCCGTCGACGTGATCGCGACGTGCAAGAAGCCGGCCATGAAGGATCTTCCGATCCATGTCGAAGGGACCGGCGTTCTTTCGACCAGCGGCGCCGCACGGCTCGACGTGGATGGAGGTGTTCTCGGGAGAACGCGCGTCAAGGGCCAGCTCGGCCGGACCGATCCCGCGCCGGGTGGCTCCACGTCGCTTCGCGTCACCGGCAGAAGCGGGCTGCGGGCAACTCGCGACTACCCGAACCATCAGATGATCATCGATCTGCGGGTGTCCGGGAAGGAATGCACGGTCGCGGTGCGAAACGTCCTGAAGTCCGGGAAGCGCGAGTACCTCTTCACCAGCGGCGGCGGCACCGCCTATTGCGAGAAGCCAAAGATCGTGCGCACAGCCTGCCAGGCATTCTAAGCGTGCAAGCACTCGGGCCGGATTGCGCAGGGTCAGCTCGCGAACGCGTTGCCGGCACTGACCGAGCAGGACACACCTGATACCTGAACGGGCCCGGTCTGGGTGTAAGTGTTGCCGTCCAATCCCTTGTACACGATCGGCTTGCCTCTCTCGGCACCCACGATCAACCGTGCCGTGCAACTCGAGAACGATGGATCGAAGTCGATTGTCAACTGGCTCGCCCCGCTGGGCATGGGCATGACACCGACCATGCTGTTGCCGGATAGCCGCATATTGGTCTCGCCCGGGCCCTTCTCTTTCGTTTGCTGATTCCTGCCGACCCGGCGGTCGGCCCTGGCGAACACGCGCCCTTGACTCGAGATGTAGAACGTCCGCGAGACGGCGCGCGGGTTGGCCTGAGTCGATCCGTCCGATCCCCGCGCGGGGATCGTGACCGAAAACGAGACCCTGACCGATTTGTTCAACGCCTGCTGCGGAGCAGCATCAACGGCCCCGCCAATGACCGTAGCGACCGTCGTCAGCACCGTCAGTTTGCGAATTTTCCAGCCTGCCATCCTAGTCCTCCCTCCCCTTACCGGTTAACCTGCGCTCTCGGTTTTTATCCGGAACGATATTCGCGAGCACCTCATGGACCGACCCGCCATCCGCATCGCCCGAAGCTTCTCGTCGCTCCTGCTTTTTGCAGGCGCGATGACACTGCTGCCGGCGGCTCCCGTTCATGCTGCCGATTCCGTTTGCGTATACCGGAGCAGGTCCTACAGCGAAGGCGCCTTTATCTGCGTGCAGAAATCGTTGATGCAGGCTTGCATGTCCGACGGCAGCCGGCTGGTCTGGAAGATCGTCGCCGACAGGGACCTTGGCGATCGATGCGTCTCGCCGGTTCCCCCGGCCGGACCGCGGAAGCGGTGGGTACGACACGCCCGCACTGTTCGTCATGCCGCACCTCCCCCCGAGCCGGCCTCCGCAAAATGCTTTGTGTTCAACGGCAAGCGCTACTGCGAATGACTGGGATCAATATTCCGATCGCTATTCGCAATAGGTCTTTCCGTTGAAGCTGAAACACTTTCCGCCACCGCGCGGCGCGACGCGCGGTGATGCGGGGGGTTCACGTGTCGCCGTCTTCGGCTTCGGCGCGGGCTCGGGCCGCTTTTCGCAGGCGCCGCTTGAATTGAGGATGTATCCGGCCTTGCATCCGGTCTGGACGCAACGATCGCCTTCGGCCTTCTGCCCCTTCGCGCAGACCAGCGGGCAGACGCGATCGCTCTTGCCACGGACCGCATCCAGCGCATCGAGACTCGCGAGCCTGATATCAAATTTGGTCTTCGCACTCTTGTTGAACAGATCTAGCGCCTTCTTCGACGCATCGTCCCACTTGCCATCGGAATTGCCGGGATCGCAGCCGACGCGCTTGAGGTGCGCCTGCAGCAGGCGCGCGATATCGGCCTGATCGATCACGGGCGACGCCGGAGCTGGAGCCGGCGCGGCCTGGCTCGGCGTCAACGCCGCCAGCTTGGCTTCCTGTTCCTTTGCGTCGCGCTTGGCCTGCTCGACCCGGGTTTGCGCGTCCGCGGCCGCCAGGCGCTTGGTTTCCTCGACCTGCAGCCTCGCCTCCTCGGCCTGCTTCTGCGCCGCCTCGAGCTCACGCCGCGCATCGTCGAGCTGCTTCTTGGCCTGCTCGGCGATCTGCTGCCGGGCCTTCTCAAGCTCGCGCTTGGCCTCCTCGGAGAGCTTTCGCTTTGCATCCGCGGTTTGTCGCGCGCTCTGTTCTTCAAGCTGCTTGCGGAAGTCGACAGCCTTCTGCACGGCCTGCTCTTCGGCCTGGCGCTTCGCGTCGTCGGCCCGGGCGCGGCTCTGCTCAGCCGCCGTCAGCTTGGCATTCTGCCCGCGGGCCAGATCGGCAAAGAAGCCGGTTGGATGCTTGGCGAGGAAGGAGTTCCACGCCTCCTTGGTGCCGACCTGTGCGGCCAGTTCGTAGTGGACCCGCGCTTCGGCTTCGGGATCGACGGGCTTGGCGACCGGCGGCACCAGCGACAGGGTATCGCCGCCCAGCGATCCGTAAACGAAAGGTTCCTGGCGGTGGGAGGTGGCCTTCAATACATCGTCGCGAACCCGGCCGAACGCAATGCGCAGATCGAGGCCGGGCTCGGTGATGTGCTTCAACAGGGCGATCGCGAACGGGCTGTTCTTGCCGTCGCCGTCGGCGGCCACCGCGCCGGCCTTGGCGGCATAGGCCACGAGCGTATCCGACATCGTGGGCTCGATCTTCGCAAGACCCCGTCCGATCCCGCGGCTCGCGACGGTGCGCTTCATGGTCTTGGTGAAGGGGTTGTCGCGGCAGGCATCGAGGATCACGAGCTTGAGCCGCTTCGCCGGATCGAGCGCCTTGAGGACGCGATCGAGCGAAATCGTCTCGTCCTCGATATCGAAGTCGCTGACCAGCTTGGCGTCGGCCGGCACCAGATAATTGGTGCCGTCGACCTCGATGCCGTGGCCGGCGTAGTAGACCACCGCGATGTCGGCATCCCGCGAGATCTCGGAGAATTCGCGGACCGCGCGCCGCAGTTCGGAAACGCCCAGATCACGTTTTCCGATGACGACGTCGAAACCGGCCTTCTTGAACAGGGCCATCATGGCCTCAGCGTCGCGCGCAGGATTCGGCAACTGCGGCACCGCCTGATAGGCGGACTCGCCGATCACCAGGGCGACGCGCTTCTCGGCGCGCGCCGGATCGGCAGAACAGAACAGCAAAAAGCCCAAAACGATCAAAAAGGCGGATCGCATGGCAAGCCCCACAAGCCCGACAATCAAATCATAGCAAGGCCGGAAAATGCGAACAATGTGCTTGGCGTCGCGGCAATGTGCCCCGAATGCACCTACAGGAAGCCGGAAACTTCCTCCACAACCTCTGCTGCCCACATTGACCCCTTCCGAATCCTGAACGCGCCTGCAATAAGCAGTAATCCAACATCCCCCGATTCCATGCCCGCCTCCGCCCCGTTTGCCGAATCCGTGCTGAATTCCGTCTTTGGACTCACATCCTACCGCGGCAGGCAGGAAGAGATCGTGCGCCATGTCACAAATGGCGGCAATTGCCTGGTGCTGATGCCGACCGGCGGCGGCAAGTCGCTGTGCTACCAGTTGCCGGCGCTGTTGCGCGATGGCTGCGGGATCGTGGTCTCACCGCTGATCGCGTTGATGCGCGACCAGGTATCAGGGTTGCTGGAAGCCGGTGTCAATGCGGCGGTGCTGAACTCGACGCTGTCGCCACAGGAGGCCGGCGAAGTCGAACGGCGGCTGATCGCGGGCGATCTCGACCTGCTTTATGTGGCCCCCGAGAGACTGCTGACGCCCCGATGCCTGTCCCTGCTGGCGCAGGCGAACATTGCCCTGTTTGCGATCGACGAGGCGCACTGCGTCTCGCAATGGGGCCATGATTTCCGCCCGGAATATATCGGGCTCTCGGTGCTCGCCGAACGCTTTCCCGACGTGCCGCGGATCGCGCTCACGGCAACGGCAGATGCGCTGACGCGCAAGGAGATCGCCGAGCGGCTGCAGCTTGTCGAGGCGCCGTGCTTCGTGGCGAGCTTCGACCGGCCCAACATCCGCTACGAGATCGTCGACAAGCAGAACGCCCTCACCCAGCTCAAGGGTCTCATCGCCGAACGCCATTCGGGCGAGGCCGGCATCGTCTATTGTCTCTCCCGCGCCAAGGTCGAGGACGTCGCGGCATCGCTGCGGGAAGCGGGAATTCCGGCGCTGCCCTATCATGCGGGCCTGGACGCCGAGACGCGCGCGCGGCATCAGGACCGGTTCGTCAACGAGGATGGCGTCGTGATCGTCGCGACCATCGCCTTCGGCATGGGCATCGACAAGCCGGACGTGCGCTTTGTCGCGCATCTCGATCTGCCCAAGAGCATCGAAGCCTATTACCAGGAGACCGGTCGCGCAGGTCGCGACGGCAAACATTCCAGCGCGTGGATGGCCTATGGTCTCTCCGACATCGTCCAGCAACGCCGCATGATCGACGAATCGACCGCGTCTGACGCCTTCAAGCGCGTCTCGATCGGCAAGCTCGATGCTTTGGTGGCGCTTGCCGAAACCGCGCATTGCCGAAGGGCCCGACTGCTCGCCTATTTCGGCGAGGAGCCGGGTCGGGAGAATTGCGGCAATTGCGACAATTGCCTCAACCCGCCGAAGGTATTCGACGGCAGGATCGTCGCACAGAAACTGCTGTCCTGCGTCTATCGAACGGGCGAGCGCTTCGGCGCGATGCATCTGATCGACGTTCTGACGGGCCGGCCGACCGACAAGGTCACGCAGTTCGGGCACGACAAATTGTCGGTGTTCGGCATCGGCGGCGAACTCAATGAAAAGCAGTGGCGCGCCGCGCTGCGCCAGCTCGTGGCCCTGGGCCATTTGCGCGCCGACAGCGAGGCGTTCGGCGCGCTGAAACTGACAGAGAGCTCGCGCGGCGTGCTGCGCGGAGAAACGGAAGTGTGGCTGCGTGAGCAGACGATCACTCCGCGCAATCGCGCCGCCAGGGCCGGCTCAAGACAACCCACAGCCAAGCCGAACGGCGGCGGGAGCGATCCGGCACTCCACACGGCGTTGAAGGCCTGGCGATCCGACATCGCGCGCAAGCGCGGCGTCCCAGCCTATGTCGTGCTGCACGATTCCACCATCGACGGAATCGCCTCAGTGAAGCCGGCGACGTTGGACGAATTGCGCGGCATCGCCGGGATCGGCGACAGGAAGCTCGAGCGCTATGGCGAAGAGCTGATCGCGCTGGTGCGGTCGAGTTCGTGAGGCGCAACCGGCTGCGCCTATGGTCCCGCGCCCTTCAGCACGTCGTCGACGGCCTGGCCCAGCCGGTCGGCGATCATGTCGATCTCGCCCTCGCTGGTGATATAGGGCGGCGCCAGCACGACATGGTCGCCGAGGCGGCCGTCGATGGTGCCACCCATCGGATAACAGGCCAGTCCAAGCTCAAAGGCCCGCGCCTTGATGCGCGAATGAAGCTTGAGCTCCGGATCGAACGGCGTGCGCGTTGCGCGATCGGCGACCAGCTCGATGGCCTGGAACAAGCCGCGTCCCCGGATGTCGCCGACGTGCCGATGGTTGCCGAAGCGCTCGGTCAGCCGCCGCTCCAGCCGCGCGCCGCGCGCCTTGACCTGGTCGAGCAGGTTTTCCTCGGCGATGATCTTCTGCACTTCCAGCGCGGCGGCGCAGGCCATGGGATGGCCCAGGTAGGTATGACCGTGCTGGAACGTACCCGAACCGCTGCGAATGGTGTCGACGATTTTTGCCGTCGCGAGCATTGCGCCGATCGGCTGATAGCCGCCGCCGAGGCCCTTTGCGATGGCCTGGATGTCCGGCGCGACGCCCTCCCGCTCCCAGGCATGCAGCGTGCCGGTGCGGCCCATGCCACACATCACCTCGTCAAAGATGAGCAGCGCGCCGTGTCGGTCGCAGATCTCGCGCACGGCGCGGAAGTAGCCTTCCGGCGCAGTCGCGCAGCCGGCGGTGGCGCCGACCACGGGCTCGGCAATGAAGGCTGCGACCTTCTCCGGACCGAGGCGCTGGAACTCGGCCTCAAGCTCCGCGGCGAGCCGGCCGACGAAATCCGCGTCCGACTCGTCGTCGCGCTTCTCCCGATAGGCGAAAGCCGGAGTGACATGGCTGAAGGCATTCGACAGCAGCGGCGCATAGGGTTCGCGCCGCCAGGCGTTGCCGCCCGCCGACAGCGCGCCGAGCGTATTGCCGTGATAGCTCTGGCGCCGCGCGATGAAATGCGCCCGCTGCGGCTGACCACATTCGATGAAATATTGCCGCGCGATCTTGATGCCGGCCTCGACCGCTTCCGACCCACCGCTCACATAGTAGACGTAGGCCAACCCTCCCGGCTCATGGCCGACCAACCGCTCAGCCAGTTCCTCGGCAGGTTCGGACGTGAAGAAGCCGGTATGGGCATAGACCAGCTTTTCGGCCTGCCGCGCCATTGCTGCGATGACGCGAGGGTGTTGATGCCCGAGACAGGATACCGCGGCCCCGCTGGATGCATCCAGCACGCGCCCGCCATCCTCCTTGATCAGCCAGACGCCTTCGCCGCCAACCGCCTTCGGCGGGGTGCTGCGAAAATTCCGGTGCATGACGCGGGTAGTGGGAGAACTCATTGACGGCCAACCCTTCTCGGCTTCCTGACGGGGCGTATCGGCAAGGCGCACTCCCGGTCCGTTGGGCCGGGATCGAGCGCTGCGCACGTTAGGAACAAAACTGATAAATTTGCAACCAGTCGGCTAAGGCCGAATTTACGGGTTTGCCGCATCCTGCAATTTCGAACGCTCCGCGGGAGGGCAATGATCATGGCAGTGGTAGATCCGAAGGTGAAGGTGCAGCGCGAACCGCGGCGGCAACTGCGCAACCGTACCACCTGGATAAGCTTCGGCGAAGGCGACGCGCGGCGCGAATGCACCGTGCTCGACGTCTCGCCCGGTGGCGCCAAGATCGTCACGGACGTCGCAATCGACGTTCGCGACCGCTTCGGGCTGACGCTGATGCCGGAACATCCCGGCCGCTATGAGTGCGAAGTGGTTTGGCGCCGCGGCAAGACCTACGGCGTGAAATTCGTGCAGTAGAGCCCGCTCGCTTCTGCCGAGGCGCGGACGCCGCAGCAGAAGCGCCGCGTTCACTGGCTTCGTACCGACATATCCATCCGGGTCGTAACCGGAACCGCCTCAAGCGCGGCCCTAGTTTCGCGTGCCGTTTTCAGCGCGCGGCGGATGAACGGATCCTCGGAATCCCGGTTGAGCGTCAGCAGCCGCGAGCAATTCGCGCAATTGACCTGATAACCGTCACGCACGCGTTGCGCGCGGTCGCTGAATATGCGGGTGCATTTCGGGCACCGGATCTTCACCCTGTCGTCGATCACTGCATGGCCTCCGTTGACGAGGTCATGACCCTGACCCGGCGCCGCTTGCAGAAGCGCTAAATCCGCAGTCCGCATTTGAGCGAAGCGAATTGCTTCAATTTGATTTCAGCTTCACATAGCGGCCTGGCGCCGGCTCGATGACGCGATAGTGCTCGTTCCCGGCTTGTGGGGGAGCTGCGACCTTGCCGGTCGAATGCCGCTTCAGCCAGGCGTCCCAATCGTCCCACCAACTCCCCGGGTGCTCCACGGCCTTGTCGAGCCAGGCGTCCGCATTGCCGCTGACATCGTCATTGAGCCAGTGACTGCGCCGGTTCTTGGCCGGCGGATTGATCACGCCCGCGACGTGGCCGCTCGCCGCCAGTACGAAGCGCGGCTCCTTCCCCATCAAATTCTTGGTGAGATAGGCGCTGCGCCACGGCACGATGTGATCCTCGCGCGAGGCCAGCACATAAAGCGGGACCTTGATCTTGGAAAGATCGATATCCTCGCCGCACTGCGTGGTCTTGCCGGGCTCCCTGATCTTGTTCTCGAGATAGGTGTTGCGGGTGTACCAGCAGTACATCGGCCCCGGCAGGCTGACGCTGTCGGAGTCCCAGTACAAGAGATCGAACGCATCGGGCGTTGCGCCCTTTAGATAGCTGTCGACCACATAGCGCCAGATCAGATCGTTGGCCCGCAATGTACCGAAAGTGAAGGCGAGTTCCTTGCCCGGCAGGATACCGCCATTGCCGATCGTCGCCTCGCGCAACACGACGTGACCCTGATCGATCAGCAGCCCGATCTCGCCGGTATCGGAGAAATCGACCATGGTGGTGAGCAGTGTGAGGGTGGAAAGCTTGTCCTCTCCGCGGGCGGCCAGCACGCCGGCCGCACAGCTCACGATAGTGCCGCCGACGCAGAAACCCAGCGCATGGACCTTGTCCACGCCCGCGATCTCGCGGGCAACATCGATCGACTTGAGCGGGCCGAGACGGAGATAATCATTCCAGGTCAGATGCCCGATCTCCGGCACTGCGCTACGCCAGGAGATCAGGAAGACCTGATGCCCCTGCGCCACCGCATACTCGACGAACGAATTGCCCTTGCCGAGATCGAGCAGGTAGTACTTGTTGATGCAGGGCGGCACGATCAGAAGCGGCGTCTTTTCCACTTCCGCCGCCACCGGCGTATACTGGATGAGCTGGATCAGCTCGTTTTCGTAGATCACCGACCCCGGCGTGTTGGCGAGATTGCCGCCGACCTCGAACTTGGACTCGTCGACCCGCGTGATCCGCCCCTTCTGGAAGTCCTCGATCAGGTTGCTCATGCCCGCAGCCAGGCTGGCCGAACGCGTCTGGATGGCAGTGCGGATCACTTCGGGATTGGTGGCGGGGAAATTCGACGGGCTCATCGCGTCGATGAATTGCCGCGCATAGAATTTCAGTTGCAGCCTGGTGCGATCGTCAACCTGCGCCTGCTCGACGAGATCGGTCAATTGCTTCGAGCCGACCAGATAGGACTGCTTGAGCAGGTCATAGTAAGGACTCGCGGCCCAGGCATCGTCCTTGAAGCGGCGGTCACCCCTACCCGGCTGGATCTTCTCTTCGATACCGAGCGCCTTGACCAGCGTCGTGTTCCAGAACTTCCAGACCTGGAGGATGGCGTCGCGTTGCAGATTGGCGGCTGCGACAAGAGGCGAGGCCTCCTGCTCCCCGGGCTTGTCGCCCAGCCCCATGGCCGCCGCCATGGCGTCGTCGAACTGCTTGAAGGACTGCTGGCCAGCCTGCATCAGGCTCTGAAGATAGGCAGACGGGTCATCCGGCGACCGTGTGCTGTCCATGTGACCTCCGGCAGGCAACTCGACCAATCTTCATCAGTGTCGCCAGCCACGCCGGAGATTCAAGGGGGGAGCCGCGTTCCCGAGAACGCAGTTATTTCGCGATGCAGCAAAAAGGATGCCGCGGAGCCGACGAAATGGCCACGTCACGGGAAAGAGAGCTGTTCTTGTCAGCCGGGCTTTTTGACCGACGTCGTTCCACCTGCAGCGTTGTCTCGATGTGACGCATCCGTCGCTTTGGCCACAGGCGCCGCATCATCCCTGTCGTCGTCCGGCGGCTGAAAGAGGTGCGGGTGCGCGTGCTCGTGGCCGGTGCCCTCGGCGATAGCGTCGGCAACCTCATGCGCAATCGCTTTCACGTCGGCGACGACGGCCTTGGCCGCATCGGTCACTTCTTCCTTAATCGCCTCGACAATGTCGTCGTCGCCGTGATCACCCATCTTGAAATTGTTTTTGTCACCATTGCCCATCTTCAAATTGTAGCAGGGTTTCGAAAACTCCATTTGATTCTCATCAAACCGCGCTTACCTGCCTGGAGATAAGTTTTGTTTCCATCAACGGCACAGGGGTACACCATGACCCATCGACATCGCGGAAATTACTTATTCGCTTCCTGCATCGTGGCGTGCGCTGTGGCGCTGTTCGCCGCTCTCGGATCAGCCATCGCCGCCGAGCCCGTCAGCGAAGGAAAAATCCTGCGGGCCCTGACGCCGAAATCGGTGACGCGAAATCTCAGCGGGACAAAGACACCGCAGGAAATCCAGCGCCAGACCTTCATCAACAGCGTGCGCGGCACGACGAGATCGCTGACGCTCGACGAGCGAACCGAGGTCGCGGCCATCGCAAAGGAACGGCCGAGCATCGATCTGGAAATTTATTTCGACTACAACTCGGCTGAAATTGCCAACAAGGCGGTACCGGATCTGATGAACCTGGGCCGCGCACTGACCAGCCCAACCCTGCAGGGCGGCGTTTTCCTGCTCAGCGGTCATACCGACGCCAAGGGCGGGTCTGAGTACAATCAGGCTTTGTCCGAGCGGCGGGCAGAGTCCGTCAAGGCGTTCTTGATGAAGAACTTCCGGATTGCGGCCGAGAATCTCGTCGCGACGGGATACGGCAAGGAGCAGCTCAAGAACCAGGCCCACCCCTTTGCCGCCGAGAACCGACGGGTGCAGGTCACCAATCTGCAGACCAAGCAGGAAGCCGGCAACTGAGCGACAGGCAGGTCCGACAGACCAAGGAGACGCAATGAAGGCGCGCGACATCATGAACCGGAAGGTGGTGGCAGCATCACCCGAAATGTCGAGGCGCGCCGTCGCCGAACTGCTGGTCAGAAACGGCATCAGCGCACTGCCTGTTGTTGACGCACACGGCGCGCCAATCGGCATGATCAGCGAGGGAGACCTGATGCCTCGCGACGAGTCCGAGCGCGAGGCCCGGCGCGACTGGTGGCTGAAAACGCTTTCGGAAGGCGAGGAGCTTTCTCCGGATTTCATGCGCTATCTGGAATCGCAGGATCGTTCCGCCCGCGAGATGATGGTGTCGCCCGTCATCACCATCGACGAGAATGCGGAAGCGGTCGAGATCGCTGAACTGCTGTCGACGAAGAGAATCAAGCGCGTGCCGGTCATGAGCAACGGCCGTATCGTCGGGATCGTCAGCCGCGCCGATCTGGTGCGGGCCTTTGCCAATCAGGGGCAGGCGCCGCAGCCCGAACCTACGCTCGATCGCGGCGGCGAGGTCCCGGGCCCCGCCGGTGCGCCCATGGCCTTGCGACCGCCGCGCAAACCGCCGGCGTCGTCTCTCTCTCCCGTCGCCGGCCACGATGAATTGTCGGCCGGGAGTTTCCGCGATCTCGCACTGCAATTCCGGCAGCACGAAGCCTCGCATCGCGATGAGATCAAGGCCCAGCTTGCGGAGGGTCACAACAAGCAGGCGAGAGAAATGCTGCAGGCGCGGCTCGCGGAGTCCTCCTGGCAGCGCATGTTGCGCAATGCGCGCGCCGCCGCCCTCAAGGGAGAGGAGGAGCAGCTTCTGTTGCGTTTTCCCTGCGAGCTCTGCACCGACCACGGCCGGGCCATCAACGCGCCCGACCCCACATGGCCGGCCACCCTTCGGGGACTGGCGGCGGAAATCTTCCTGCGCTGGAAGAAGGAATTGCAGCCTCAGGGCTTCGGCCTCGCCGCGAGGGTGGTGGAATTCCCCGACGGCGTGCCCGGCGATATCGGCCTGTTTCTAGAGTGGGGCAGGAGGGAAGGCTGACCGGACGTGCGGCGGACAACGGCTAGAGGCTGGCTAGTCTTTCTTGCGCCTCTTGGGCACCTGTTCCAGCCGCTCCTCAAGCGCCGCGCAAAGGGTCTGCAGTACCTTGATTCGGGCGTGCAGCTTGTTGTTGGCCTCCACCAGCGTCCACGGCGCTTTCGCCGTCGACGTGCGGTCGACCATGTCGCACACGGCCACCTCGTACTCATGCCAGCGCTTGCGATTGCGCCAGTCTTCCTTGGTGATCTTGAAGCGCTTGAACGCAACTTTCTCGCGCTCCTTGAAGCGTCGATACTGCTCTTCCTTGCTGATCGCGAGCCAGAATTTCACGACCACCGTTCCGTGTCGGACCATGGCGTCCTCGAAATCGTTGATCTCGCCGTAAGCCCGCATCCAGTCGGCATCCGAGCAGAAACCTTCAATTCGCTCGACCAACACTCGCCCATACCAGGATCGATCGAATATCGTCAGGTTCCCACGCCGCGGCAGGTGACGCCAGAAACGCCAGAGATAGGGTTGCGCTCGCTCTTCCTCGGTAGGCGCGGCGACCGAGACGGTATCATAGAAGCGCGCATCCAGCGCCTGCGTTACCCTTCGGATGGCACCGCCCTTGCCGGCGCTGTCGTTGCCCTCAAACACGGCGACGACGGAAAGCTGCTTCATTCGAGGATCGCGCGCCAGACTGTTGAGCCGCCCCTGCCACTTTTCCAGCTCTTTCCGGTATTCCGCCCGCGTCAACTGCTGATCCAGCACGAGCTTGCTCAGCACATTCACTGAATCGCGCGGCGCAGGAAGCGGCAATGCCTTCCGGGCAGGCCTGGAGGATTCGCCGCCATCCTTGAGCCGCTGACGCAGCGTCGCCAGCAGATGCCGGCCGACCGTGAGCGCCCGGTACCGTGGATCGACACCCGGTACCACGATCCACGGCGCCTCTCCCGTGGAGGTCTCGCGCAGAAAAGGATCGCAAACCTCGATGAAGCGATCGTAGAGCTTGAAGTAGTCCCATTCGAGGTCGGTCACCCGCCAGCGCGTCCGCGGGTCCTTCTCCAGCGCGTGCAGCCGCTTCTTTTGCTGGCCCTTCGAAAGATGAAACCAGTATTTGACGAGCAGAACACCTTCGTCGCAGAGCATTCTTTCCAGGCGCCTGATATCCGCGACCGAGCTTGCGAACTCGCCGTCGTCGATTTGCCCCATCACGCGCTGCACGATGGGCATGGTGTGCCAGGCGCCGAAGAACACCCCGATCTGGCCTTTGGGCGGCAATGCCCGCCAAAACCTCCAGTTCGCTGGCCGCTCGCGCTCCTCGTCCGACGGCGGCCCGAAGCCGTGCGTGTGGATATGACGCGGATCCATCCACTCGTTGAGCAGGTTCACGGTCTCGCCCTTCCCGGCCCCTTCCACACCGGCGATCAGAACCAGAACGGGAAACCGGCGCTGCTCCAGAAGATCGATCTGCGCATCAAGCAACGCTTCGCGCAGCTTCTTCTCTTCGCGCTTGAAGGTGACGGGATTGACGCGATGCTTGAGCTTGGCGGATTCGAACATGCTTCAGCATGGAACATTCGCCTCTACGAAAGCATGATTCAGATCAATCTTCCCGGACCGACAGGTTCTAATGGTGAACTATCGGAATAATACGAGGGGCAGCCGGATGAGAATCCTGATCGGTGCCATCGTCGGCCTTCTGGGCTTGGCCACATCGGCCGCAGCCCAGTCGCCGGTCGCGATCGTCGAAGACGTACAGGGCAAGGTCGACGGCGTCGAATTCATGGACTATGTCGCGGCGGGCAAACTCATCAAGCTCGGGCCGAAGGCAACCGTCGTGCTCGGTTACATGAAGTCCTGCTGGCGCGAAACCATCACGGGCGGCGTCGTGGTCGTCGGCTCCGAGCAAAGCGCCGTGCAGGGCGGCGACGTCCAGCGCATCAAGGTGCCCTGCGATGCTGGAGTCGTGCAGCTTTCCGATCGCGAAGCCAGACAGAGCGCCGCCGCGACGTTTCGCAAGCTAGACACCGATCCAAATGCGTCCCCGCGTAAACTCCCGACGCTGTACGGCGCATCGCCTCTGGTCGAGGTCAAGGGTGGCGACCTGCTCGTGATCGAGCGAATCGACGGGGCCGGCGAACACTATGCCGTGCCCTTGAAGGGCGCCTCGCTTTCGCGGGGCAGGTTCTACGACTTCGCCAAGGACGGGAGATCGCTGACACCCGGCGGGACTTATCTGGCGACGCTGGGATCGCGCAAATTCGTATTCACGGTCGAT
>JAHCKB010000008.1 GCA_026125985.1 Bradyrhizobium sp. | reverse complement strand
TAGGCGATTACCTCAATGGCATTCAAGCCAGGTTCCAGCTGCAGGCTTCGCGGCAAGCGCAATGGCGATGTTGAGGCGGAACCAGGCTCATCGATGCCGAGCGTGACGCCGTTGACCCGCCATTCGATGCGGCCAACGCCGCCGCCGCGATCGATGATTTCGGCCTCAGCAACTATTGTCTCGGCATCGCCGACGCTCGAACCGAGGGCCCGGCCCGGCGGGGCGAGGGTCACGTCCGGCGCGCTGCCGCTCGCAACGACCTTGTTCAGGTCCAGCTGCGTTGCGGCCTGGCGAACCAGCCCGCGCGGATCTGCCGCGAGCTTCTCGCGCACGAGATCCGGCCGATAAAGGGATTGAAAGAACTGGTCGATCGACCACGATTCGAGGCCGCGCACCGCGGTGAGAACCGAGGCGCCGTTCGCGGACGCTGCGAAATAACCTTCAGGCGTAATCGCCAGCCATTCCTTGTCAGAACTGAGAATGCGAAGCAGCCGTTCACCGGTGTCGAGATTCCAGACGGCACCGTTTAGCAATGCTCGCTTGCCGTCGGGCGAGAACGCCGGCGAGTGAACGGTGCCGGTCTCCAGGCTGTGCAGCAATCGTCCAGTAGCCACCTCCCAGATTTTGGTGGTGAGGTCGTGGCTCGAAGACATCATGCGCGATCCGTCTGCCGAGAACATGGCCACGGTCGTCAGAAAGCCGCTCGCATGACCGTCAAACGACCGCAAGAGGCGCCCGGTCGCCGCGTCAAGCAGCTTGGGACTGCGATCGGATACGGAAAGAAGAACGTGCCTGCCGTCGGGCGAGAATTCCATCGACCACACGATCGCCGAAGCCGGACCCTCCCTGTAAGTCCATATCCGTTGACCTGATGCGGCATCCCAAAGGTTGACAGTACCGGATGAAGTTCCTGAGAGAACGCGGCTGCCATTAGGAGAAAATGCCACCGATGACACGGAATCTTCTGACTTGAAACCGCGCGGCCCCACGTCCGGATGCGCAAACGTACGCAACATCTTTCCGCTGGCTGCATCCCAAAGCATCATGGCATTTCCTGAAGCGGAGAGCACACGGGTGCCATCGGACGACAAGGCGGCGTAATCGGGTTGCTTAGCGTGCTGGAAGGTTGCCAGCACCTTGCTGCCTGAAAGATCGGTCAGCGTTAGCCGGTTGGCCTCCAGTTTTCGCCACAAGATCCGGTTGATGGCCGGCCGGAATGAGACGTAATAGCCGTGGTCCTGCGATACGGAGGATTCCGAGACCAGCTGACCCGTACCTGCATCCCACCGCCTGATGGCGTTGCCCAGGGACAGGATCGAACTGCCGTCGCGCGAGTAGACGGCGGAGTAGATGAAGAACAGCTGGTGCGTGAACGTGTGGAGCACCTTGTCAGCCGCCACATCGAAAATCTGCAAACCGTCCGATGAACGTACCAACGCGCGTGACGGGTCGCGCATGAAGCTCATTAGCGGGGTGCCGCCCTTGATAGTGAGCTTACGAAGCAATTGTCCTGTGCTGACGCTCCACTCTCTCGTCGCATCCTTGTCGTCGCAGGTAATCACTCGCGCGCCATCGGGTGCAAAGCTCAACAATTTAATTGGATGTTCGTGGGGGAGGGTCTGCAGTGTCCGACCGGTGGCAACATCCTGCAGCTTGACCGCCTTCTCCACCGCAGAAACGAGATATCGCCCGTCCGGGGAAAAGTCGATGTACCACACCGACGAAAACGCCGGGTGTCCTTCAAAAGTGCGGAGCAGCCGACCGCTTTTCGTGTCCCATAACGTAACCTGCCCCCCGGGTCTGTTGTTGATGCCGCTGCCGCCCGCGAGTACGCGCGTTCCATCCGGCGAGAACTTCACCCGCAACGCGTTTGCATTGAACGTCCTCAACAATCGTCCGGTCGCGACGTCCCACAATTTGACGTCGGCGGCATACTTTCCGTTGGCGGTCTGGCTCGAAACCGCGAGCGCGCCATCCGGTGACAGAGCGATCGACCAAAAATACTGCGTCGAGGTTTTGAGCTCGGTGGTCCGGATCAGGTGCCCGGTCTCCACGTCCCAGAGCTTGATCGTCATGTCGTCGCTTGCCGACAGAAGCTGCTTCGCACCGGCCACGAACTTTACTGAACCGACCGTTTTTGAGTGCCGCTGGAATGTGCGGAGCAAGCGCTTGGTCTTCATATTGACGAGGTTGATGCTGCCATCATACTGGCCGGTCGCCAGCAGCCCTTCGTCTTCAGATAACGCAACCGACTCGGCCCCTCCGGGCACGTTTGGAATCACTTCAACCGGCAATCCCTTTCCGTCCTGACCGAACAGGCTGCCCGGCGCGCAAAGCCAGCACGCAAATGCCGCAGCAATGAACCTGGAAACTAACGATGACGTTGCAGCATGCATGACGTTCCCCCAAGAAGGCTTCCCGGATCGCTCACTCGACACGCGCAATTGCGCCATCCCCCAACTGGTCGTCAGACTGCAGGGCGGGGTTGGATTTGGTTACCTGAGCGATCGAAGACGAATATCAGCAAAATTCGTTCCCCCGCCAAAGAGTAGGCCATGAGACGGCGCGGCGGGTCAACCGGAGGCGCTGTACTCGTCAACGCCGCCCCCAACACGCCTGGTGCCAGCATCCGCTCCCGTCGAACGCGAGGCACCCGCCTCCGCACAATCGAAAGCAGACGATCCTGACCCCCTCATGCTGAGGCAGACTGCATCGATACCTACAAGTATGCTAAGTGCCTATCCGCGGACACTCTTGCTCTCTCCGGCGCCGTCTCGTGGGCGAGCAGTCGAAGTCTGCTCGCCAGGCCGCAAGCCGCCGTGATCAACGCACCGGCGGCGGTTCCGAAACTAGATGTTACGGAATTAATCGGCCGAAGGCTGACACGAACTTTCTGTCCGACAATGTCCGCTCTTACCCGCCGAGCGTACCAAGTGGGTCCTACCAAGCACGCCCGCTTGGGCCGTGAGCCGACATGCGACCGGTGGAGCGCAAAAACAAAAACAGCCGCGCCGAAATGCGGCCGAGCAGGAGCGAACCGCCGCCGAGCGGGCGAAGAAGATCGAGCAGGAGAAGACTGCTGCTGCGGAACGTACGCGCCTGGAAGAGCAGGAGAAGGCCCGACTTGCGGCCGAGAAGGCCAAACAGGCGGAACAGGAGAAAGTCGCCTCCGAGAAGGAGGCGGAGAGGAAGGAACAACTGGCCGCGCTGCCTCCACCGACCGAGAAATCGGAGCCATCAGAGATCGATCTGCCGCGGGCGCTACAATCCGAACTGCGACGCGTCGGTTGTAACACGAGTGCAGTGGACGGGGCCTGGAACGAAGATTCGCAGAAGGCTCTTGATCTCTTCAACAGACATGCGGGTTTGAAGCTCGACTTCAGGGTTGCCAGTGTCGACGCGCTCGACGCGGTGAAAGGCAAAAGCGGCCGTATCTGCCCGGTGGCCTGCGACGCCGGTTTCCGCGCTGACGGCGAGCGCTGCATCAGCATCGTGTGTAAGTCGGGCTTCCGACTCAACGACGACAATGAATGCGAGAAGAATCCGGACAAGAAGCCGATCGCCAAGAGCAAAGAGCCCAAACGCAAACCGGCGGATCGAGCCAAGGCAGATGCCGCGTCCGCCAAACCGCAGGCATCGAGGCAGATTTATTGTGACGGCCAGGGATGTAGAGCCGCGCCGAAGGGTGCCGAGTCGAAAAATCAAACGTCCCTCAAAGGGATCCGGCGGACTAATAATGGTGTGCAATTGAGCGTGTGAGGTTGCTAAGCTTTTGTTTGCCGCACCTGTTCGCAGCGGAAATTGGTCCAAAGCCGACACGGCATGCCGTCGTGCCCATGTCCGCTTTCCGCGGCGGACCAGACGTGTCGTTTGCGCCGATCCAGTGCGCGACCAATTGGCGCACACAGCTCACCGCAGTACGTATCGGCTTGCCTGTCTTCCCGTGCTCGGGCGATCCTTCCTGCCCAACGGAGTGTTGACGGTATGAAGCAGCGAATGTGGACGCGAAGTGGGTTTATCGCAGTTGCGATCCTGCTTGTCGCGGATAGGGCAGCTGCTCAGGGAGCTCCGCGCGAGCTCTACAACAAGACAATACAGATAAGCTTCAACATCACGGTGCCCGCGAGGACCTCAGACGGGCGGAACCTCAGCGCACAACGCGACACGACCTATCGCATCTATGTCAGCACCGCCGGTCGGGTCTTCGCCCGCGAACTACGTCATTCGGGTCGAAATCGCGACGCCTTGGACAAAGGGCCAGAAAGCCGCGGTGCCAGCGGATCGTTCAGTTTTGCCGGCACAGTGCTCGTTGGAACAGTTGCGCACATCAGTGGAGCGCGTCGCGTGTCAGTGAATTTCAATCCTGGGTTCCAGGGTTGCTCGGTGAGCGTGATCATTGGAAAAGAGGTGCCTGGCAAGGTCGTCTGGAAGGGCATCGATGGCGTCACCTATACAGCGACCGGTAACCCGCGTATTTCGACACCGTCATGCTCGATCCGTGAAGGCAATCTTCTGAACGGTTAGGCGATGTCAAAGGCCTTCCCTTGTGAATTGTGTTATTCGGCGCGCTCCTTATCGGCGCCGAAGGTTGATCCCAGCCGGTGTTCCGGAAACTTTTGAACAGTTACGAGAAAGTGCATCTCGTGCGGGGTCAACGTTGGAAGCCGACGGAGGTCAAAGCTCGGCGCTTATTCACGTTTGGCTTGGTGGAGCGCGCGATTAGCCATTTCGACCATTTCAAGTACGGGGCATTTGCTCGGCGTTATCGCTTGGAAAAAGACGAATCGGTGGCCAACAGTTCATTCGAAACGACCAGCATTGCCGACAATTCTGTCCTGGCTGACGCAGCAGGCATGCGGGACTCTCGCCGTGATCGATCTGACAGGTGAGAGTGTCGCATTTCCGAAGGCTTTCGCCCAAACCAAAGAGACTTGAAAGGAGTATCCTGCAACTTTCGGCGAAAGACCTTGGAACATCAATGGTAGGGATTGGCAGCTCCCCATGCCGGGTGCTCCTTGCCAGCCTTGGCGCAAATACCACTACATTTCCCTCGCTGCTCCCCTACAATCGAAAATACTGATTTCTTCGAGATCACGCGGAACAAGCACACGCTCGTCCTACCCGAGGCCAGCGTGGCATGGGCCAACTTCAGGTAGACCGCACCGTGCCCAGGAATTTTCCGACCTCCAGCTTGAGACGGTTGCTGTCAGATGATAGAGACTTCGCCGCAGAAAGAACCTGCGAAGATGCCGAGCCTGTCTCACTAGCGCCGCGCTGAACGTCATTGATATTAAACGAGACCTGCTGTGTACCTTGGGCGGCCTGTTGTACGTTGCGCGAGATTTCCTGTGTCGCCGCTCCCTGTTCCTCCACTGCAGCCGCAATCGTGGAGGAAATCTCCGACAGCCGCTCAATGGTTCCAGAAATATCCTTGATGGCTTGTACCGAATCCTGCGTCACCGCCTGAATGTTGCTGATCTGCTGACCTATCTCGCCGGTCGCCTTTGACGTTTGCTCGGCCAGTGCCTTCACTTCGGCGGCGACGACGGCAAAGCCGCGCCCGGCCTCGCCGGCGCGCGCCGCTTCGATGGTCGCATTCAATGCTAACAGGTTAGTCTGGCCCGCGATCGTGTTGATCAACTCGACAACGTCCCCAATGCGGGTGGCGGCCTTTGACTGCTCACTCACCCTTTCCGTCATGGAACGTGCCTGACCGACTGCTTCGTTGGCAATCCGAGCTGATTCCTGCACTTGACGGCTAATCTCGTTGATAGAAGACGAAAGTTCTTCCGTCGCCGAGGCTACCGATTGAACGTTAGTGGAAGCTTCTTCCGAAGCCGCCGCAACAGTGGTGCTGATTTCCTGCGCACGCTCGGCAGTCGCCGTCAGGGTGCTGGCCGAGGCTTCGAGCTCGGTCGATGCCGACGACACCATCTCGACGATCGCGCCAACCGCTGACTCGAACTCGTCAGCCAGCCTAGCCGTCTCCACCTTGCGCTGCTGTGCGGTCTTCTCGTCGTTAAGCCGTTTCCCTTCAACCGCCTCCATGGCCTTGTATTCGGCGCTTTCACGTACCATTGTAATGGCTCTCGCCATGTCACCGATTTCATCGGAGCGCTTTGCGCCGGGAATGGCGAGATCAAGCTTGCCTGCGGCTATCTCCTTCACGGTTCCCGTCATTCGAACGATCGGACGAACAATCCCGAGCGCAATACCGATGACCCCGAGGGCAATCACAGCCGTAACAATGCCGAAAACACCCCAGACCAGCCACGAGAACATCGAGATGCTCTCGGCAGCGCCGCTTTCTAGCTTTGAATTGGCATCGCCCGCCTTCTTGACGACATCGTCAATGATGGCGCGATGGGCGGCATAGACGGCTGTCAGTTCCTGGTAGGCCTTCTCGGCAGCCGCCTTGTCGCCTCCTGCGATGGCAGGCAACAGCGTCCGCTCCAAGATGTTCCAGAAACTCTGAACTTCAGCATAGGATTTGACGGTGAGCGCGTTCTTGATTTCGGGCTCAAGTCCGGATTTCGACCAGAATTCCTGCCGCTCGCCGAATTCCTTTTTCAGTGTGGCAAGTCTGTCCTTTCGCATAACGATCTGTGTCGGATCGCGCGCCAACAGCGTCGCCTCAAGATAAGCTTCGATGACGTAGGCGGGCGGCGGGAGGATGTCGGCGACGAGGTCGTTCCCAAGCTTGATCCGCTCGTAAAGGGGGCCGCCGACGCGAAGCTGATTGGTCGAGTACGTAGAGACCGCAAGTACCGCGAGCAGTCCGAGCGCGGCGACCGCACCGAAGATCGCAGTGCTGGCGTAGATCGATGTACGAAATTTCACGGCGCTACCTGGGTAGGAGTTCGAAAACACCGAAAAAGCTACAGCCAAGATCGTAACGTATGGTTAATATCTTATTCGTCCCGGTACAGACCTCACTTTGAGCCGTCGGCGTCGGCCGGAGGCGACCTGTGAATCGGCTCCCAACATTGACCTACCCCTTGAAGGTCAATCATTGGTTTACAAAGACGATCGGCGACCGAACCCCACACCTAATAACACCCGCCTTCGCGGGCACTTTCTTCGAACTCTTGTCCAATTGCCCGCCTGAACCCCACACATCTCACGATGTGAAAATCCCGGCTCATGAAGGTTGCCCAGATGACATCGATCGTGTTCATCGTGTTGCTGCTAGAGGTCGTAGCTGGGGCCAGCGCCACCGCGGCACTGGCGGAGATGCCATCCCTAAATTCGAGGACACCCTGACTTGGGTGAAATCTGTGATGATGTCCTAGCCCGAACAGGGTTCAACACCCGTGCTATAGGGTGGCGGACGCAGGGGTCGCTAACGAGATGGGCTCTCCCCGAGCCTGGTCATCCGATGGAGATGACTGACGCATCTGAGGTCCGGCGGCTGGAGGATCGGGTTCGAGACTTCGAACGCCTGCTCGGCCACAAGACCCTTCGAGATCCTCAAAAAGGCTCTTAATCTTGCAAGCGTAAAAAACCGGCCTTGCTGTCGCGATCGCAGGCGTAATTCGGCGATCGAACCCTGTTTTCATTGCTGCGACGCAAAATTTCTGCTTGCTTTTTAGGCAGTGGCATCGGCATACAGCGCCCAGATCAATTGACCGGGGAATCGTCTCCGTGAATGATCGACCAAGGGACAATTAGCATGACTGATCTTGCCAGCATCCAGAAGCATCTTACCGCAATTGCGAAGGCTCAAACCGATTTCGCCAAGTCATCTTTCGAGGTGAATAAGTCATACTTGGAAAAACTTGCTGCTGTGAAATCACCCGATAAGTTTATTGAAGTCACGACTGAATATGCCAAGTTGGCGCAAAATACGTGCATTGCCGAGGTGACCAAGATCGGCGACCTTTACAAGGCATTTGCCAAGGAAGCCTTCATTCCTTTTGCGTCAAGCTCCTCGCCGAACTAACGGACGAGCACCCTTGGGCTATTTTCGCTTTGAAATGCCGCCTGCTGAAGTTGTGGCGGGCGGCATGACCCGGCCGCTCGGCGCTCGAGAGTACGAACGCGTTCGTTCTGGCGTTCCTCTAGGTTGCAAAGCGAACCTGATGGCTGGTCGACCAAAAGTACTTATCTGCGACGGGTAAAGCGAGGTGCATACCCATCGTCGCTGCTGCTTCTACCAATAGAGTGGAGCAAGTCAAAATAGTGGTGCGTGTTGCGCGAGGCAGTGAAGCACTATCTCTTAATCTCTCCGTGATCTGGTGAGGCTTTTGGACAGCAAATATGGCCGGCTCCGTCGGCCATAGCCGACCCAGAGTCTCGAAATGAAGCAGACCCAGCTAGCGCCCGGACAGCCCGACCAGATAACACTTTCTGAACTGCTCGGTGCGCTCAGCCACGCCCTCGATCTTACCGAAGGACAGCCGGCCGGACATTGTGTGCGCTGCAGCCATATTGGCGTCGAAATCGGAAGGGAGATCGGACTTGGCGAGGACGAGATAGCCGAACTTTATTACACTCTGCTATTAAAAGACCTTGGCTGCAGCAGCAATGCAGCTCGAATTTGCGAGCTTTATCTGACGGATGATTTATCCTTTAAGCAGGACTTCAAGTTCATCGACGGAAGCTTGCCGCAAGCACTGCGCTTCGTGCTCGCTCACACCGGTCTGAAGGCCGGTCTTGCCGAACGGTTCCGCGCGATCGTTAATATTTTTCAGAACGGTGGTGAAATCGCCCGCGAGCTGATCGAGACGCGCTGCCATCGCGGCGCGGACATCGCCCGCAAAATGCGATTTGCTCAGCCGGTCGCTGAGGGAATCAAGAATCTCGATGAGCATTGGGACGGCGGCGGCAAACCCCTCGGTGTGCGCGGTACGGCCATCCCGATCTACTCGCGCATTGCGCTGCTGGCGCAGGTGATTGACGTATTCCATGTCTCGAACGGGCCTGATGCAGCGCTTCGCGAAGCCAATAACCGATCGGCTACCTGGTTTCGACCCAAACCTTGTAGCGGCGTTCGAGCGCATGTACGGCGCGGCCAATGTTCTGGAACATGCTTCACACTGTCGTTGGGCAGGAAGCGACTTCTCCTCAAACACCGGAAAAGGCGAGCATACCGATTGACGAGGACTACCTAGACGACATAGCAGCCGCCACTTCTTTAGCTCAAGTCGTAGATTCCAAGAGTCCTTATACGAGCGGCCACAGCGAGCGCGTTACGCTGTTTACGGACATGATTGCGGAGCAGCTCGATTTCAGTGCCGAACAACGGCGATGGCTTAAGCGTGCCGCCTTGCTTCACGATATTGGCAAGCTCGGTGTCAGCAATGCCATCCTCGATAAACCGAGCAAACTAGACGACTCCGAGTGGGGGATCATGCGCATGCATTCCGCGCACTCCGAAGCAATCCTGTCGCGCATCGGCGCTTTCAGCAGACTTGCTCAATCGCTGGTGCGCATCATGAGCGGCTGGATGGAAGGATACCCATGGGCCTCTCAGGAGACCAGATCTGCCTGAAACTAGGATTATAACCACCGCCGATATCTTTGACGCACTTACCGCCGATCGTCCATATCGAGCTGCAATGCCAATCACGAAAGCCTTGGCTATCATGTCCAATATGATCGGAACTCAAATCGACCCGAGCTGTTTTTCAGCACTTCGTAGAGCGCTCGGGTACATAAATGAGACACTAGCGGCATAGTCTTGGCTCGCGTTACGAAACAGGCGCGCGCCGACACGCAACGGCAATTATCGCCATAGTGGCCGGCAACATTTATCCTTTGCCTTGATACGACTCGCAAGATGCGAGTAGAGGAAACGTAAGGTGCCCCGTTGCTAGGCGGTCTTGCGCATTGCGCATATTCTCTGCTGAAGCGCGCGAGATCATCGGTGCGTTGGCGCAAGTCATTAAGAAACCTCGCATTTCCTATAGCGATAGCCGCTTGGTCTGCGTATATCTTGAGCAACTCCAGCTGACGATCGGCGAGAGGTCCGGACCTGCCCTAGAACTCCAGAAAAATAAATAAATTCAATGACTTATAGGTCCTCCTAAGATTTCCTGTATATTAGTATTTTGCCCCAACCTACGAACCGTATCCTCATCGATTTGTGCTTTCCACGTCGGTTACGCGCCGTCAATTTACGGAAACTCCTGAATACCCGGCTCGATTTGCTTGCAATGATACTTTGCCTTTCGGGCGCTCTCCACCGACAGTGACCCGGCCGAGTTCAGGACGCGGGCTGATGCTTGGCCAGTTTCCGTGGAGCCTCTCTGAAATTCCAGGATATTCGACGCGACTTGCGTCGTGCCTTGTGCTGCCTGCTGAACATTTCGAGCTATCTCTTGGGTTGCCGCCCCCTGCTCTTCTACGGCGGCAAGCAGGAGGGCGTGGACAAGATCGTCGCGTCCAGCGTGATAAACCCCGGACGGACCGTCGAGATCGCCGAAGTCAAGAGCAGCGGGGAGAGTTGTTCGATGAAGAACGGCAGCTTTTTTCAGGTAGTAGGCGCAACAATATCGTCCCGACGCTGGCAGTCACACCGCTGACGCTAGCCCATCTGGGTGAAGCGGCAGGTAGAGCTTGCAATCTCTCGCAATGCCTCAGCAACTCAAACTGACATGGATAAAGGCCCGCCGCAAAGACCAGCCCTTTCTGCTGTTCCGATACCAAGGGAATAGATTACGAATACACCTTCAGAACCAGATGTGCGCCGGTTGGTCGAGGGTATTCAGAACTTCCCTGCACTTCCGAGCAAAGCTCGCTATTTGGGAGAAAGAACAACCGGCCCCGCAATATCATTTACCGCAGTCCGTTGCCAAGGTCTTCCAGCGTTTCCCGGAACGTATTTAGCGTCGCGACCATGTTCGGACGTGCGTTCGCGAGCGTTTCCATGTCTGGCCACTCCGCAATGATGCAGTAGGTATGGTCGCCAGTCTTTATTATGTTAGCGTGCTTGAGGCCGGGCCAGCCGATGTTCTTGTGCGCGTCAATAAACTCTTGATCGCGTCCGGGCTTCACCCGGAAACGCACCGTGTTGAATGCCGTCATGATGCACCTCCTCTTATGCGCCAGATACGACTGGCTGCTTCACTTTGCACGGGGATAATCTCTACTTTGCAGCCCTCACGCAAGCGCCGCCGGAGTGCGCGCACCGAATGTTTGCGATGCCAGCCCGTTGTCGCGCACAGCTCGTCGAGGATCCGCCCCTTCTCCGTTTGCTTGGCCCAGCCGGTAACGCTCCGTTACCGCCGACACTACCTCGCGCCGCGCGCCCATGCTGATCTTTCCCGCCATAGACGCCACCGAACCAATTCTATGACCCAATCTTCAGCAGTAGTTGTCCAGTAACATTCTGGGTGAGGCAATGCGCGAAATTGCGCGCCGAAACACACTCCACGTCATGGCAGGCCAAGCTGGCCGGGATATTGTATTTTCCCAGAAGCTTCTCGGCTACAAGCCGATTAGTCGCGTGGTCTTCACCGCTCCCCGATTTTCGCGTGCAGCGACTTCACGTCGATCGCCGGTTGCTCCGCTCAGGCACTGCCGGCACCGAATGCTTCGGCTGCCTTGCTCTCAAATTGAGTCTTCTAGGCCGTTACCTGGTTGGGGTGGACATCGAACCGTTCGGCAAGCCGCGCAACGGTCCGATCGCCCTTGACGGCGGAAAGGGTCTCTGCCGCTTTAGAGGCCGGTGAGTGGTTTCGGCGTGCTCGTTTGCTTATCGTCGCTCCTGATTCGCAGGCACCAACGTGCCCACAGTCAGCAGAAAACTCCATTTATCTCGCCCTGTGCAGATTTCCGGGTCCGGCTCTCTTCACCATCCCGGTGCGTAGCGCGACAAACGCCATCTTCAGGTGGCTAACCGCCCGCGACACGTTCGATGAAGGGAAAACAGTCGAACAGTTGGCCTGCCAGCTTTTCTTGAATTGTCGCTGCTGGATCGACGCCAAGTGAAAAAGCTAGCTAATCATCGACAGCTACGATTTTTCACGCAAAATCAATGTCGTCCTCGTCCGACCTGTCAGAGGCGTTTGCGAGCGTGTGCCACTCTACGGCGAGATCGTTCCACTCACGCCGCCGCAAGTCCGGATCGGCGCACTTAACGGCGCGCTGCTCACAAGCAATCGCCCTTAGGCGGCACATGGCTCGTGAGATTCATCTTGTAATGGCAAGTCTATCCTAGAAATCTAACTTGATCCGCATCAATCATAGCTAGGACAGGCCGGCATGCCAGATATGTCTGGGTACCTGCGCGCTCAGACCATTTGCTGGATCGCCGGAAGCGGGAGTTTTCCGGCATCGGCGAGATTACGCTGAATACAGTTGATCCTGGAGTAAGCTTTCGAGGGGCTGGTCGAGGCTTGCCACAGGGCGTTCCCCACCGCATGGATGAATCGCGGCCCATGCCTACCCCATCAGTGATTTTCTGAAGCCATTCTGGAAAGAGTAATTTAACCAAATCTTACGATTAAAAGCGGATCATTCTGACGAAAATTTGAGCACACCGACTAAAATTTCGCCACCAGGGGTGCTCGGCGAATTCGGAGTTTCTCCCATGAAAATGAATTTACCCGTTACATCCGTCGAATATCCCCTCGGTGACGATACACCCTGATCGTGTCGAAGACTGACATCAAGGGGAAGTTGACATATTTCAATGACGACTTCGTCGATGCCAGCGGGTTTACCGCAGAGGAGTTGATGGGGAAGCCGCACAATATTGTGCGGCATCCGGATATGCCAGTGGAGGCGTTCGAAAATTTGTGGGCGACCCTGCAAGAAGGGAAGCCCTGGGCCGGCGCGGTCAAGAACCGCCGTAAGAATGGCGACTTTTACTGGGTATTGGCGAGCGCTACGCCGATTTTCGAGAGCGGTCAAATTACCGGCTATATGTCAATCCGCACGCAAGCTGCCAGCCGATCAGCGGGCTGAAGCCGAGCGAGGGCCTATGCTGATCGCGGCCAAAGCCTCATCCCTACACGCTTTCCGCTGGCCTACTGCGCCGCCGCTCACCATGACCGTCTCGGCTTTTTCTCTGCCACGTTGAAGCGGCGGCTGGTCACGATGACTGCTTGCCTCGCAGGCTTTATGCTGATCATCGGCGCGATTGGTATGTCCGGCGGACGCAGCGCCAATATCCAGCTGCAGTCTGTTTATTACGACCGTCTCGTACCACTGTCGGAAATCGCCGAGATCGGCGACCACATGCAGGCAAATATCTTGCTTTTGTACGGCGCTGCTGTTGATGGCAAGGCCGGTAAGCCCGTGAGTGAGATTGCATCAGCCGTCTCCGCAAATATCTCGGCCATCAGCGCGGCCTGGCAGCGCTACGTGAGCTCGGCACAGACACCGGAATCGAAGATCTTGGCCGAAAGCTATATCGCCAAGCGGCGAGCTTATGTCGAGGACGGTTTGAAGGCAGGCTTGGCAATGCTCGCAGCAGGAAAGTTCGACGAACTCTCCCAGCACGTTGCTCAAAAAGTAAATCCATTATTTGTTGCGGCCAAAAAGGAGGCGGACAAGTTAGTCGGGATTCAGATTGCTGAGGCCAAGACGTCATTTGAGAGCGCTCAGACAAGTTACACTATCAATAGCGTTATTTCAATCTGCATGCTACTAGCAGGCATAGTACTTGGCGGTTTGCTGGGACTGGTGACGATCCGTGCCATTAGCAAGCCACTTGATCGGCTGATTGGCCTGCTACAACGTATTGCTCAGGGCGAATTCAACAATCGCGTAGTCATCGAGCGTGACGACGAGGTAGGCATCGCGCTCCGCCACCTCCAGGCAATGCAGGCCAAGCTCGGCTTTGATGGAGAAGTGAGACGTTTTGAGGAAGCCCGCCGTCACCGTCGTACACAGCGAGTCGAGGAGCTGACGCAAACGTTCGATGCAGAAATTACCTCTATCATGAGAACGGTTGCATCAGCCTCGACCGAGCTGCAAGCTACTGCCTCGTCGATGACTGCAACGGCCGAAGAGACGAGCAACCAAGCTTACAGCCGTTGCAGCGGCAACAGAAGAAGCCTCAACGAACGTGCAGACCGTAGCCGCCGCGTCGGAGGAATTGGCCAGCTCCGTAACTGAGATCAGCCGGCAGGTGGTGCAATCGGCAGCGATTGCGAAAAAGGCCGTGTCGGAAGCCGATCCTGTTACCAACACCACACGATCGAAAGTCTATTCACGGAAGCTTGAAAGCCAACATCGGTGATGTCGTCAAACGTAGCGAAATCGCCAGCCAGACAAATTTGCTGGCGCTGAATGCGACGATAGAAGCGGCGCGTGCTGGAGAAGCTGGTAGAGGCTTCGCTGTGGTTGCAGCCGAAGTGAAAAACCTCGCCGAGCAGACTGCGAAGGCAACAGATCAGATCGGCGCCCAAGTCTCATCGATCCAGAATTCATCAAGCGAGGCCGTCAGCGCCATCAAGGGGATTTCTACGACGATCAACGAAATGAGCGAGATCGCCTCCGCGATTGCCGGCGCCGTTGAGGAGCAGGGATCGGCAACGCAAGAGATCGCGCGCAATGTGCAGCAAGCCGCGCTCGGAACCGGTGAGATCTCCGCAAACGTCGTGGGCGTCCAGCAGGCAGCCGGCGATACCGGTGCCGCGGCCCAGCAAGTGCTTAAGGCGTCTAGCGAATTGTCCAGGCAATCCGAGACGATGCGAAGTCAAAGTCGAATCTTTCTCAGCGGCATTAAGGTTGCTTGATTCCAACAGTCTCCTTCGTCGGGCAGATCGAACCAGCATGACTTTCGGTCTATCAAAGGAGGCGTGAGATGCATATCAGGATCACAGTGTACTGCCTCTGATTGTGTCGGCACTCGCTATGATTGCCGTCGCCTCTTCAGGATTCACCGACTATCAGGCACTTGGCCGGCGTGAGAACGCCGCCCTGAAAGTGACGAAGCAATCTCAGCCGAACGCCGTGCCGAGGCCGTCAGAGACCAAGCGAGAGATCAGGCTTTTCGCTATGACATTCAACAGCTTCGCATGGCCCCGGCCATGACTGGCTCGGAGGGTCAAATTGGCGGAGCCGAAAACACTTTCCATGCTTTTGAATCTGTTCGCGGCAAAGTCGATGAAACTCTGACGAGAGTACGTGAAGGCCGGCCGTCAGTTTCTCGGATACCTACATGACTGCAAGGCTCGCTTAAAGCACATCAATTGACTGGTGCGCTCGCCTTTTGTCGCATTCGATAGGGTAGAGCTGTCTGCGCAGTTTTCGTCTGAAGCTTTGAGAAGCTCGCGAAACACTGATCGAGCTGCTGCCTGGAACTCCCGTTGACTCCGGCTTGCAGCAGCAACAGAGCGACCGTAGTGACCCACGATAGTCCGATGGCCTTGGCCATGACCAGAATTTGATCCGTGTGCTTTTGCACAAAAGCTCGCTCCACCACACCGATTCGGAAGTTGGCATAGAAGCGACAATGCAACCGTATTTCAAGGGAAACTCCCTTCGCCGGCAAACGCATTCAATTGGGACTCGCTTAGCTGCCCGGCCGAATGAAGAGCCTCTACATGCGATCTCGCCGCGGAGAATGAGTCAGAGTCGGCGCGCGTGCGCGCTTGGATTTCGTTAGTTACTTCTGCAACCGCGGTCTTGATAAGCTCAGCTCGACGAGGATCCGCCTTCATCATCTGATCCCGAATGGACTCAGATGCGTCAGCAAACAATTTAACAAGATTTTGTCGAGGAATATCCGATCGAGACCACACACTCAGTGCGAGATTTCCGTCAGAGCAGGCCTTCTTGACGAGATTGGAAACACCGAACTCCGAAAGCTTCGCTCCTCCGTTTCTTGCTGTACTCGAAACGACTACCTCATCTCCTCGCTCCACAAGGATGTCAGTAACTGCTTCCACGAGCACCTTTCGGCCGGAAATCGCCAGGAGATGGTCCTGACTCTTACAACGTGCTGCTTCGACCAAAGTTCTTTCGTCAATCAAATCGCTGTGTCGGAGTATCGGCCCGGCGACTTCGATCGCGTCGTCTAGTGCGAGATGTCGAAGGGTCTTCGGCGGCGCATCAGCCAGTTTCGCGAGGCGATCTCCGAATTGAGCGCGTGCATCTTCTTCAGCGCTATCGAGCAGCTTTGTCATGACATCGTCGAAAAGTTCCGGCTTATGCTCCTGTGAGAACCTTCCTGAATTGACAACAAAGAGGTCAGCCACCCGGCTCAGGATCGTGGCGCGTCTTGCGACATCCTTGCTGGATATCACGCTTTCAAGCTGATCGATGAAGTTCATTTCCATGTTTACTGTCCAATACCTTGACTGTGATCTGCTCGATTTGCATAGTCCGGTCGCCAAGCGTGGCCAAGCGCTGCGGATCAAACTGAGAAACGGAACTGGCCGGCCAAGCAAGTAACCCTGTAAGATGTCTACCCCTGCAGCCTGCATGTGCCGAGGTTGCTCCGGTGTCTCTATCCCTTCAGCCGTCACCTTGAGATCGAGACCCCGGGCGAGCAGGAGCGTTGATTCAATAATCGCCTTGTGGTCGCGCCTGGTGAAGCCCTGGGTAAAAGACTTGTCGATCTTAATCTTGTCGAATGGGAACAGTGTCAGCTGCGTCATCGATGAATATCCAGTCCCAAAATCATCGATTGCAACTGAAATCCCGAGATTCTTCAATTGTCCTAATGCTTGCGAGATGTCTTTCTTGGTCCGCAGTCAAGACCGTTTCGGTGATTTCCAGTTCAACCGATCGGCGGCAACCCGGTTTTTCGACCAACGTGCACAGAATAACGTCAAATAGATTGGCGTCCTTGAGTTGCCCGGCCGAGACATTGACCGCCACCTTGGAATGCGCAGGCCAAGTCACCGCGTCTGAGCAAGCCTGCTGCAATACCCAGTTGCCAAGCGGCACAATTAATCCCGTTGACTCGGCGAGCGGGATAAATTGGTCTGGTCCAATGAGGCCCTTTTCCGGATGCCTCCAACGGACAAGCGCTTCAGCACCGCACACTTTATTAGTGCGGACGTCTATCATCGGTTGATAGTGTAACTCGAGCTCTTCGCGTTCAATGGCACGCCGCAAAAGAAGTTCTGATGAATGCTGCGAGTGTACCGCCTCCAGCATGGACTGTTGGAAGATTCGGAAATCGTTTCGTCCTGCGGATTTGACCTCGTAGAGCGCCAAATCGGCTTTCTTCAGCAAGTCTGCAGGATCAACCCCGTGTTCTGGAGCCAGAGCCATTCCGATACTCGTTCCGATCTTGGCTTCATTGCCATCGAGATCAAATGGCTCTGTGATAGATTGGATAATTCTCAGAGCGAGCGCGACCGCACCTTCGTGCTGGCTGTCCCCTCCTTCTTGGATAATCGCAAATTCATCGCCGCCTAGTCTTGCCAGGATATCTGTTTCTCTTAGAGTCGTGCGGAGCCGGTGAGCCACTTCAACAAGCAGCTTGTCGCCCGCGGGATGACCCAGCGTATCGTTAACGTGCTTGAACTTGTCGAGGTCGAGCACCATCACTGTGACAGGGGTGCCGTAGCGATTCGCTCGCTTGCAGGCCTCTTCAAGTCTGACCCCAAATGCCGCTCGATTTGCGAGGCTGGTTAAGGGATCATTGTGCGCGAGACGGACAAACTCAGCTTCGGCTCGCAGCCGTTCGGTTATGTCTTCGGAGGTCGCCAGCCATCCGCCGTAGCCCATTGGCTGTCGTGAAAGTAAAATCGATCGTCCGTCGGAAAGCTTTTCGACCCAACTCGAGTCGAGCGCTAACTCGTCCATCGCTGCAACCTTCAGCTCGACGGAAGCTTTATTTTGTCCTCCCTTCAATACACCCCAAGCCACAAGATCTGCCGCGATCTCATTAACATGCATCCCTACCTCTAGATAGTCTGGCGGAAAACCAAACATCTCGGCATAGCGCGCGTTCCAGACAACGAGCCGTTTTTCATCATCGAACATACTGATGCCGTGGTGCATGTAGTTTAGAGCGGCATCGAAGCGGGAGTTGATTAGCTCAAGCTCGGCGGCCTTGTCTGCGAACAGCTTTTCTCTTTGTCTGTCCTCGGTCACATCTTCATGCGTTGCAACCCAGCCACCATCGCTTAGAGGAGAACGGCGTATCGATATTGTCCGCCCCTCACTGGTCACCGCTGTCTGGCGGAGAAGACCTTGCATTTCCTTTAGATTATCTTCGAGCGATAGCTGGGTGGTTACGCCTTGCCGGAATTGATATTGGAGAAGCGCTTCCAATGGAGTCCCTGGCGCGACCAATTCTGCCGGAAGATTGTATATCTCGCGGAAACGGTCGTTTGACACGACGAGGCATTTGTTCGCGTCAAAGAGGCACAAGCCCTGGGGCATGTTGGCGAGCGACGCCTCGAGCCGCGCATTTGCTGCTAAGACTTCCACGCGGGAAGCGAGAATCTCGCTGGCTTGCTTCCGAATAGAAAGCTCGCCGCGCCATACAATGAGAAGAAAAGCGAAATATATTCCGGCGGCCACAGCCACAATAGTAGCCGCCGTCGACTGGAGGCTCGATCGCAGCGCTGCTACGTCGGGGGTGATATCGCCGTAGAGTTCGAATATCGACACCACTGTGCCCGCGCCGTCTAGAATGGGCACGTAAGTTTCGGCTAGATCGACTTTCGTCCGCTTTTTTGAAAACGCTTGGAAGGTTTGACGTCGGGACGTCTGGCTAGAAGGCTCTCCAGTCCGCAGCGTTGCACGGAATCCCTTGTTACCGCTGTAATCTTGACCAATCTGAGCTCTATCAGAAGAGTAGAGTGTGAGCCCCTCGGGGTTGTAGATTTTTACCTTCAGGACTTGCAGATCGTTCGCCAACCTACGTAACTCTTGATCGAGCGCCGTGGTTTCTGGCAGAGCGCGCAATCCATCACCGGAGATGTTGCGAGCGGAACTCAGATATTGGCCATAGCGTGGCCATATGGCATTCGCAAACGCTCTCGCCAACGACACGTTTTCTTTTTCGGCACGACGCAACAGCGTCGTTGTCTGATGCTGATCGTTGAAGACTACGACGCCAACAGTCAGAAGAAGCGAGAGCACTGCACTCGTTACAGAAAACGTACGCAGCAGCCGAAACTGTGAATCGCGGCTCGCCATGAATTCGTCCTCCAAACGCGACTAAACATCACGTCTATTCGGATATCCTAGATCAATAGTTTCGCCAGGTCGGAAAGGCTTTATCTTGCTTAACGAGAGATTAAGTGTCGTCGAGGTGGGTTCGTGTTGACGTTCCCCTACCAAATTAGGCCAGTTTGAGCTGGAATTTTCCAATTATAATCCCCGTCGGGAGCAGAGGAGAATTCCATGAAAGCCTCGAAGTTTTCGGACGCCCAGAAGGCGTTCATTCTCAAGCAAGGCAACGACAGGGTGCCGGTGGCGGACATCTGCCGCAAGGCCGGGATCAGCCAGGCAACCTATTTCAATTGGAAGAAGAAGTATGACGGGCTGCTGCCGTCCGAGATGCGTCGGTTGAAGCGGCTCGAGGATGAGAACGCCAAGCTGAAGAAACTGGTGGCGGACCTGTCGCTGGACAAGGAGATGCTGCAGGACGTGATCCGCCGAAAGCTGTGAAGCCTGGCCGGAAGCGCAAGCTCGTCGACGAGGTCCGTGGCGAGTGGCAGGTGTCGATCCGCAAGGCCTGCGCGGCCCTCGAGTTCGACCGCTCGACCTACCACTACAAGTCTCGTCGCTCCGGCCAGGCCGCCCTCGAAACACGGATCAGGGAAATCTGCCATGCGCGCGTTCGCTACGGTTACCGCCGCGTTCACGTCCTGCTGCGTCGTGAGGGTTGGCGCCACGGCCAGAACAAGACACGGCGCATCTATCGCGAATTGGGCCTGCAACTGCGCAACAAGGCACCCAAGCGGCGGGTCAAAGCCAAGCTGCGCGATGACCGCCGGCCGGCCACGCGCGCCAATGAGATCTGGGCAATGGACTTCGTCCACGATCAGCTCGCCACGGGACAGAAGCTTCGGGTGCTCACGATGGTCGATATCTTCTCCCGCTTCTCGCCCGCGCTGGAGCCGCGGTTCACCTTCCGCGGCAGCGACGTCGTGGCGATACTGGAAGGAGTCTGCAATGAAGTGGAATTCCCGGCAACTATCCGGGTCGATCAGGGCAGCGAGTTCGTGTCGCGGGATCTCGACCTGTGGGCCTATCAGCGCGGCGTCACACTGGACTTCTCAAGACCTGGAAAGCCCACCGACAACGCCTTCATCGAAGCGTTCAACGGCCGCTTCCGGGCTGAATGCCTCAACGCGCACTGGTTCCTGTCCCTTGCGGACGCCCAGGAAAAGTTGGAGGATTGGCGCAGGTACTACAATGAGGAACGGCCCCACGGGGCGATCGGCAACAGAACGCCGATTTTGCTGCAGAACCACGTCGGCGCAACCAGCCCGCTAACGTGATCAGAGGCGCAAAACTCCAACTCCGGGTGGTCCAAAGTTCGGTCTCGCTGCAAATGTCACCGGGACTCTACTTATCGGCGGATAAGACTTGGGGCTCAGGTCACTAGATCAAGCAGTCGCGGTCAGCCGTTGAAGAAATTGGGTCACCTCACCCCGGAGCAATTCGACCTGCCGGTGCACATTTTCGGAGGCTCCGTTGACGCGCGTCGCCGCCTTCCCAGTATCGGCTGCGGCCGCGCTGATTCCGTCAATGTTAGAGGAAACCTCCAAGGTGCTAGTAGAGGCTTGCTGCATGTTGCGAGCGATCTCCCGCGTTGCGGCGCCCTGCTGCTCGACCGCAGCGGCGATTGCAGAAGCGATTTCATTGACCTCGTCGATCGTCCGTCCGATCGTCTCGACGGCCGCTACCGAACTAGACGTATTTTGCTGCATCTCGTCGACTTTAGCGCTGATTTCCTCTGTCGCCTTAGCCGTCTGCGTGGCAAGGCTTTTCACCTCCGAGGCGACCACGGCGAAACCACGCCCAGCCTCGCCTGCGCGCGCCGCTTCGATGGTTGCGTTCAACGCCAGCAGATTAGTCTGCGCAGCAATATCGCTGATCAATTTCACGACGTCACCGATACGTGTAGCTGCCTCTGCCAAACCACGGATCTCGCCTCCAGCGCGACTCGCTTCCTCTACCGCGCGACCAGTGTTTTCGGTGGAGCGGGTCACCTGGCGGCTGATTTCGGCGACCGACGAGGCGAGTTGTTCCGCCGCACTCGCCACAGACTCGACGTTGGTGGAAGCCTGGCCCGAGGCCACGATCACATTTGTGGTCTGGTGGCCGGTCTTCTCAACCGCCGCCGCCATTTGACCGGCATCTGTTTCGAGGTTAGCGGCTGCGTCGACCAAATTGCCCGCAATTTGGTCAAGCTGGGTGCCGAATTCCTTCGCCAAGCCTCCGATCTCTAAAACTCTCTTCCCAAGGCTGTCGGTGCCGGCGTTAATGATCTCCGCTGAATTGCGGAACGCTCCAGGAAGGCCGCGCACCACAATTCTGCGAAAATGCTTGCCGCGACTTGCATAGTCCATCGACGCAGAAGTCTCGCGGACGAACGCGTCGGTGATATCGAGCACGTCGTTGACAGAGTTCTGCATCAACCTGATTCGGCCGGGCAGCATTTCACTTAGGATACGGACCTCAAGATCGCCCCGAGCCGCGCTGCCACAAACTAGGGCAGCTTCATCGACGGCCGAGATCACTCTTTTTAGGATCCATGTAGAGTAGGCTAGCAGAAGAATGACGGCGCTGAGCAGCGCAAATGCAGGTGCGCGCGGAAACGGGTCCGCAATGCCGAACCCCATGAGCCCTGCGACCGCAAGCAAGCAAGCAATGCAGCTCGCTATCTGGATCCTAGAGAGATAGCACAAATTCGTCATAGCCAACGCCCTGCCTCTTTAGCAATCCCACCATCATGTCGAAACTTGCGCGCATGCCTTCTTTGGCATTACTGTGCCGCGCCTCTTCCTGGCAGAGCGCTCTATATATTGGAGAGATCTTATCTATTGGACCTCGATCGGGCCTGCGGCGATTTGAATGGTAACCGATGATATTGCCGCTGCTGTCGAAAGTGGGAGTGACATGAGCAAAGACCCAGTAATGGCTGCCGTCTTTTGCTAGGTTCACAACGTAGGCAAAAATCTCCTGTCGGGCCTCGAGGGTATCCCAAAGCAGCTTGAAGACACACCGCGGCATGTCTGGATGTCTGACAAGACTGTGCGGCGCACCAACAAGTTCCTTCCAAGAATACTTTGCCATGCGCAAAAAGACACTATTGGCGTACGTGATACGCCCTTTAGTATCGGTTTTTGACACAATAAGCTCTTCGTCACCGAGTACGTTTTCGATGCCCGTCGGCTTTACGGTTTGCGTCATGGTTGAGACCTTGCTCGGGCAAACAGCACCATCTTTGTTTCATCATCATACGAATGAAGCATTAACTGGTGCTTTAGCGCCGAAATGCCCGGCCAGCAAAAAACTGCTAACAAACAACTGAAACTCACTTGCAACTGGACAGCTTGGAATTGTTGCTGCCGTTTCAGTCATGAATTCTCAGTTATGCTGTAACGCGAAGGCTGCCATCAATCTCACTTGTCCCCACGGCTTTCTCTCTTACTAACGAAGATCGCCAGGTTTGCGAGACCCTTAGTGAGGACCTTCGCGCATAATTGCGATCATTAATTCAACCATGTTGCGCACTTCCAGCTTTTCTTTAATGCGCTCTCGATGGTCTTCAACCGTGCGCTGGCTGATACCGAGAACAGAAGCTATCTGTCTGCTGGTTCGGCCTATCGCAATCTGTTCAAGAACGTCTCTCTCCCTCGGTGACAAAGCCCGTCGTCCTGGGAAATGTTGTCGCCAGGGCACCTTACGGATCTTTTCTTGGACCTCCTCCAACGCTTGTTCGATCCGATGAACAATCTTTTGATAATCGACCTGTCCGGAAATGAAGTCCACCGCACCAGCCTTAATGGCTTTAACTGCCGTAGGGATATCACCCTGCCTCGAAACAACGATGACAGGAACTCGATATTTGGCGATATCATTTAGAATTAAGCCTAGATCAATTATGGGAATCTGGCAAAGGCACACGCATAGTGGAACTCTTGTCTTAATTGCGTTATAAAGAACTTCCTTGTCAGCGAAGAAGGACGCGTTGAATTCCGCTGCATGCAGTTCATACTTCAACGCGAAACGCGATACGAGATTTTCATCATCTAAAACGTAGATGTCGCCCTTTCTCCGTTCCCTTGTTGCCATACGGAGCCCCCGTTTCGATGGCCAAATGACGATGGAGTTTTTCTTGCAACGCCGGGGTTGCCGCAAATGACGTTAGCCGCTGCAACTCTGCTGAGATTTTACGAGATTTGGTGGCAACACTCCTCTACATCTTAGCAACGATAAAGACCGGAAGAGAGAAATCCAACCACTTTACGAACTCGAGTTAACTTGACTCACAGCACGCTCTTCGAGCAATCGCGGATACTCGCCCACATTTCGCGAGAAAACATCGAAATGGCACGGGAAGAAATAGCAAAGACACTCATCATCGAGTGGCCCTATCAGGGCCAATTAACGGAACAGGTTAGATTTTCCCGAACCACTGCGCACGACGTGCAGAACCAGCCTCAGTTGGCTCTTTTCCGTTGCTCTAGCGACTCTCGCTGGAAAGATCTTGACCGCTCCTCTTGTCTCCCCAAGCTGTCTTGCAGGCCTTCAGACGTTGGCGGGTTTCTAGCGAGATTTTTTGTCATTCGTATTATCAGACCCGCCTGCCGAGTGACGATCAACAAATTTGATCGAGTGAAACTACACCTTGACGATAATATCATGTAGTTCAAGCCGCGAGTTCTGCCGACGCCTTCTGCATGTTGGAAGCCATATCTGCGGTAACAATGCTTTGCTCTTCTACGGCGGCAGCAGTGGTGGCAATGTACTCGTTGACACTCTCGATTGCACCTTTGATCGCACTTAGCGAGCCGGCGACATCACCCGCGATACTGTTGAGCGAGTCGATCTCCCGCGAAATTGTATCGGTCGCGCTCTTCGCTTGGTTGGCCAGATTTTTGACTTCGGCGGCAACGACTGCAAAGCCGCGCCCCGCCTCGCCGGCCCGCGCCGACTCGATCGTGGCATTGAGCGCAAGCAGATTTATTTGACCTGTGATATCGGCAATCAGTTCAACGATGCCACCCATCGACTGAGACGCTGTGTTAAGCTGCTGGGCTTGTTCATCGACTGCGCTAGCTTTCGACGTTGCTAGTGCCGCGGTCTCTCTCGATTTGCTCATCGTCTCCGAGATTTCGCGGATCGAGGCGCTCATCTCCTCGCTACCAGCAGCCACTGAATCGATTAGCTCCCGAGCAGCTTCTGCTTTTTTACGCCCGATAGCCTGCGCGGTGACATCGGTGGCATACTTAACAACTTTGCAAGGCTTCCCATTGAGGTCGAAGATCGGGTTGTACGAGGCCTGAATCCATATCTCGCGGCCGCCTTTGGCGAGGCGCTTGTACTCGGCGGCCTGGAACTGGCCGCGGTTGAGGCTTTCCCAGAATTCGCGATAGGCAGCACTGTCACATTCCCGGGACTCGACAAACATGCGGTGATGCTTGCCCTGGATCTCGGCGAGCGAATAGCCCATTGTCTTCAGGAAGTTCTCGTTCGCGGTCCGGATCGTTCCGTCCATGTTGAACTCGATCACGGCCTGCGACTTGGCGATGGCGGCGATCTGGCCGTCATTGTCGGCGGCCTTCAGCTTCTGCTGCGTCACGTCGGTGGCGAATTTCACCACCTTGAACGGTTTGCCGGCCTCGTCGAGGATCGGGTTGTAGGTGGCAAGAATCCATATCTCGCGGCCGCCCTTGGCGAGGCGCTTGTACTCGGCGGCCTCGAACTGGCCGCGGTTGAGCCGCGCCCAGAAGTCGCGATAGGCGGCGCTGTCGCGGTCTTCTGGCGTCACGAACATGCTGTGGTGCTTGCCGCGGACCTCGTCGAGGCTGTAGCCCATCGCATCCAGAAAGTTCTGGTTGGCCGTGACGATGGTCCCGTCTATGTTGAATTCGATCACCGCCTGCGCGCGGCTGATCGCCTCGATCTTGCCAGCGTCTTCCATGCTCTTAATCTTCTGCGCCGTGATGTCGGTCGCGAACTTGATCACGCCGGAAGGCTTGCCGTTCGCATCGAGGATCGGATTGTAGGAAGCCTGGATCCAGATTTCTTTGCCGCCCTTGCCGAGACGCTTGTACTGCGCGGACTGAAATTCGCCGCGATTGAGCCTGGCCCAGAATTCGCGATAGGAAGCGCTGTCCCTTTCGGCCGGAGCAACGAACATGCCGTGATGCTTGCCCTGGATTTCCGCGAGCGAATAACCCATAGCATCGAGGAAGTTCCGGTTCGCGGCCACGATGGTGCCGTCGAGCGTGAACTCGATCACCGCCTGCGATCTGTCGATGGCCGCCGCCTGTGCCAAAGCGCGGTCGATAGCGTTGTTGCGATTTGACCTAAACATTTGTCAACCTCCGACCATACGCGACCTGGACTGCCGTGAACCATGGCTTTTCATCAGCTAAGCTTAGATGAACTATGGTTAAAAAAGTGCGATTTATGCCTCCGTCCTACTACGGATTTCTTCGTGTTCGACCATTCAAACTCGCTATGAAACGAGCCGTTCTTCTGCCTTTCTCGCTTCGCTCAGATCAGCCGCGCGGCCGTAGTCAACTTAATCTCACACTAACCGTCCTTCCAAGGCTATCAACCAAGGCACGAATATTCGGGTTCGATTAATCGGGAACGCATACGTTTGGAGAAGCGGGCGAGCGCCTTTGGGCGCGAATTGCTCAGCTTGTTGAGGTGATATGTCGTGGTAACGCGTTACGTCCCTTCTCGCAGGCTCTTGAGGCTCGTCCTTCCGTTCATCTCGATCGTACTTCTGCAGGCTTCGATTGCTGCACTGAGCCTCGAAGTGCTCTCCTCCGTCCGAGGCTACGTAGCCGGCGAGGCGATCTGGTCGCGAGCCCAGAAGAACGCGGTGTATTCGCTGACACTCTACTTGCAGTCGGGAGACCAGGGCTTCTTCGACAAATACCGTAGCGCGATGGCAATACCGCTCGGCGACCAGATCGCGCGCAAAGCCATGGAAGAGAACGAACCCGATCTTGAACTCGCCCGGGCAGGATTCCTGCAGGGCGGCAATCACCCCGACGATGTGCCCGGCCTCATATGGCTGTTTCGCTATTTCAAGCATGTCAGCTACCTGCGAGCCGCCATTCAGCAGTGGACCGAAACCGATCCAATGCTGCTACAACTCCTCGTATTCGGAGAAGCGATCTCGTCCGAGATGAAGGCCGGTCTCCGGAAGGACGAACCGCGCATCGAGGCTTTGACGTCGGCGCTCGATGAGTTGAACAGCCAGCTCACCGCCCGGGCCAACGCGTTTTCGATGGTCCTGGGCGAAGGGTCGCGTGCCATCAAGGCGATCCTGATTTCGATCAATACCGCGGCTGCGATTCTGCTGATCCTGCTTGTGAGTCTGCATACGCGGCGGCTGCTGCAGCAGAGGGAACTCTTCGAGCTGGCGTTGAAAGAGGAGAAGAAGCGGCTGTCGTGGCAGGCGTCGCATGATCCGCTCACCGGCCTTGCCAATCGCACGCTTCTTGCGAGGTGTCTGGATGGAGCGCTCGAGAACATCTCGGGCGGGAGGATCGCGGCGCTTCATCTCATCGACCTCGATCGGTTCAAGGACGTCAATGACAGTCTCGGTCATGAGGCGGGTGATTGCTTGCTGAAGGCGGCGGCGCAACGGCTGACGAATCTGGTGAGATCGACCGATACGGTGGCGCGGATGGGCGGCGATGAGTTTGCCATCGTGCAGCCCGGCCTGGCGCGCCTGGCGGAGGCTGAAAAGCTCGCGGCCCGGATCGTCGACGAGTTCACCAAGCCCTTTGAAATCGAAGGCGCGTCGGTCTTTGTGGGCGCGACGGTCGGCATTTCAACCGCTCCGGCCGACGGCGTGCTGGCCGAAGAGCTGACACGCAACGCCGACCTTGCCCTCTATTGTGCCAAGAACGACGGACGTACCACCTATCGCGTGTTCCAGCCGGAGAAAAGGGCCCAGGTCATTCATCGGCATGCCCTGCAGGCCGATCTTCGCGATGCGCTGCAACGCGGCGAATTCGAAGTCCACTATCAACCGGTGATCAAGATTGAGACCGGCGAAAAGTTCTCCATGGAAGCGCTGGTGCGATGGCGTCACCCGGAGCGGGGGATGATCCCGCCCGACCAGTTCATTCCCATCGCGGAGGAAACCGGCCTCATTCGTCAGTTGGGACAAATGGTGCTGCGCCGCGCATGCGAGGACGCCTCGCATTGGCCTTCGACAACAAAAGTCTCTGTAAATTTGTCGCCGGTTCAGTTCCGTGACGCGGATCTGGCGCGGAAAATCATACAGACCCTGGCTCAAACCAGACTGGCGCCTGAGCGGCTCGAACTGGAGATCACGGAGTCGGTACTGCTTCATCGCGGAGACGAGAACCTAGCGCCGCTGCGGGAACTGCGGCAGGCGGGGGTGCGGATAGCGCTCGACGATTTCGGTACCGGCTACGCGTCGTTGAGTTATCTTCGGACGTTCCCGGTCGACAAGATCAAGATCGACAAATCCTTCATTAGCGAAATGTCCTGGAAGGACGAAAGTGCAGCCATTGTGTGCGCGATCGCCAATCTCGGACGCGCGTTGTCGATCTATACGACTGCCGAGGGGGTCGAGACCGAGGAGCAGCTTGCCCTGGTCAGGGCGGCAGGATGCACGCTCGTGCAGGGCTATCTGTTCGGCAAGCCGATGCCGCTCCACCGGCTCGACTTTGACAGGGCCGAGATGTCGAAATCCGGCGGAGCGCCGAAAGGTCTTACGCCCGCCGACCTCATGTTGGTGCGCGCCAGTTTTGCCAAATTGGCCGGAGAGCAGGACCAGGCAGCCACTGTCTTCTACGACCGCCTGTTTTCGGTGGCGCCGCAATTGCGGTCCCTGTTCCCCGATGATCTCGCGGCCCAGAAGGGCAAGCTGATGGCCACGCTTGCCGCGGGCGTAGGTAAGCTGCACGACCCCGCGGTGCTGGGACCGATTCTCAGGGATATGGGCGCGCGGCATGCCAACTATGGAGCAACGACCGAGCACTATGCGGTGGTGAACGACGCGGTGCTCTGGATGCTGGAGCGTTGTCTGGGTCAGGATTTCGATCCCGAGGCGCGCCGCGCCTGGAAAACGGTGCTGCGCCTGCTTTCGGAAACGATGCTGGAGGGGGCGAGGAACGCGCTTGGAGAAGCGAGAAGTGTGGCTTAGAGGGCGTCAAGTTTGACCAGCCGTCAGTCAATACGTGGAATGGACCCGGCTATTTTCCAACGGCGGTCAACGAATTCTCCATCCCGGCTGGAATGCCGTGATTTACTGACGAGCTACAGAACTCACTTAATCTCGCCGAGAATTTAGCTGTGCCGAAAATTCGCGCGGTGCTTCTCGGGTAACGAGAGACCAAGCTCACTTTTTTCTCGAAGCGCGCCGATTTTCCGATAGCAAAGCTAACCTAATGTTTACTTAGTTGCTCGGTGTTTTGAAAAACAAGCACTTGCCTAGCGTCTAACGATCGTTCCGCTGGGTAATTCTAACGGTTGCCTGCAATACTCGTGCAAATGACACACGCTTAGGTACGAGAGCGAGAGCCGTGACAACACCTACCGACAATACGATCTGGCCGACGACGCACGATGAGACGGTCTTGGCTGCACTAACGCGCGCTACCCCAATGTCAGTACTGGGCCACACTATAAACGTAACCATCGCCCTGATTGCGTTCGGACCTCACGTTGAATTACCTCGGCTGTTGCTTTGGGCTGCCGCATCCTATGGTGTCGGTGGTTGGGTATTCTTGCGTTGGTTAGCGAGGCATGCACGGCAATCGAAAACTGACCCATCTCGTCGAAAGACTAGATCTATTCGTCGAGCCATGATTGTTGGAGCAACGTTAGCCGCCCCGTGGAGCGTTCTTGCCTATTGGCTGCTGGGAGAATTACCGCAACAACCAGAACTAATTCTGATCGCTCTTTGCGTTGGCATGTCCGCAAGCGGCAGCGTTCTCTTATCCGCCACTTACCCTTCTGCTATCGTCTATATGATGGTGATTCTGACGCCAGTTGTGGTTAAATGCTTTCTCGTTCTTGAGGACGGTGAATACCGCTTACTGGGCGCGCTGACCATCAGTTACGGCTTGTTTCTCCTCAACTGCATCCACGTTTGCGCCAAACTGTTTGCAGATCGAAATCGAGCAATCGATGAACTAAGTCGAAGTCTAGTTGAGACGAAAGCGGCAAAACTCGATATTGAGGAAGCTCATAAGCGATTCGACGACGCGCTACGCAACATGCCTCAAGGGCTCAGCATGTTTGATGGCGACGATCGTCTTGTGGCTTTCAATCGCCAGTATCTTGACATTTATGGTTTGTCGCCCGAGACCGTTCGCACAGGGATGAAGTTTCAGGATGTGTTCGCGGATCAGACCCTAGTTCCGGACATTATCGACTACTTGCACAGTTTCAAGAAACGAATTTCCGCTCTCGGCTACTCAAACAATACGGTCACTTTCCCCGATGGGCGCGTTATTTACATATCTTACGCTCTCAACTCAAATGGCGGCTGGGTTGCTACACACGAGGACATAACTCAAAGAAAGCTCTTCGAAAGCAGAATCGAACAGTTGGCGCACTTTGACAGTCTCACTAACCTCGCCAACAGGAACCTATTTAAAGATCGTCTCGAAGAGGAACTTGCCAGGCACAGAAGAATTCAAACAGAATTTGCTGTGCTATTGCTTGATTTGGACAGATTCAAGGCGGTTAATGACGCGCTTGGACATCATGCGGGCGATTCGTTACTACAGCAGGTCGCCGATCGGATCAGGGCGACCATACGGGAAGTCGACCTCCCGGCGCGCCTGGGAGGTGATGAATTTGGCTTGATCGCCCTGACTGGGCAAAGCTCGTCAAAGAATACAATATCAATGCTGGCGATGCGACTGATAAATGCCATCAGCGCGCCCTACGAGATTGGCGACCGCTCCGTGGTTATCGGATGTAGCGCAGGAATCGCTTTGGTACCCACACATGGAGAACGCGCCGACGAAATTCTGCGAAAAGCGGATCTGGCTTTGTATGAATCGAAAAGCTCGGGCAAAAACTGCGTCACTTTCTATTCTGATGATCTAGCGGCGAAGGCTGATCAGCGCAACATCCTCGAGATAGAGCTCCGTGACGCTCTTTGGCGAGAAGAGATAGAGGTCGCCTATCAACCGATCGTGAACCTCTCGTCGGGGCGCGTCGAAGTTGTTGAAGCGTTGGCCCGCTGGCAGCACAGTACATTGGGGATGATCCCTCCTTCGGTTTTCATCCCGATAGCGGAAGAGGCCGGCCTAATTGCGGATTTAGGAGTTCTTGTGCTCGCGAAGGCTTGTCGTGACGCCAAGAAGATGCCAGATCACATCAAAGTCGCCGTCAATCTTTCGGCGGCCCAGTTCGCGAAAAGCGATGTCGTCGAAGCCGTAATTTTTGGATTAGCAGACACCGGCCTCCTTGAAAACCGCTTGGAAATCGAAATCACTGAAAGTGTCTTCTTGGCCGATGATTCGCGCAATCTAAAGACGTTAGAGCAACTGAGGAAGCTTGGGATCTCGATCGCGCTAGACGATTTCGGTGTTGGCTATTCTTCGTTGTCGTACTTGACGGCTTTTCCATTCGACAAAGTCAAAATCGACAAATCGTTTATCGCCAACATCGATCGACGCGAGACGGGCGCGGTACTGTCATCCATTGTGCATCTCTCTAAAGCACTTAATTTGACGCTCGTCGTTGAGGGCGTTGAAACCGCGCATCAACTTGAAGAGTTACGTTCGTTGGGCGTGACTCTGGGGCAGGGCTATCTATTCGGAAAACCGGCGCCATTTTCGGAGCTCGATTTTGGCTCACGCGCGTCGATCGTGGGACATGAGACAGTGAGTTCGGCTGCTTAGGCCGAATACTTCTTCCAATAGTCGGTTGGCGGGCGGACGACTTTACATTGGTCATCGTCGACGATTCATGGGTAGTGCCTCGTTGCCGACACCAACCTGCAATCCGCCGACGAAGAGGGGGCTGCGACAAACCGGGACCAATCCGAACAAATCGACTA
>JAHCKB010000079.1 GCA_026125985.1 Bradyrhizobium sp. | reverse complement strand
CGATCTCGACGGGCTGTCGGCGGAGGATTTCCAGCGCATCTATGCCGTCAACACCATCGGGCCGTTCCAGATGGTGCGTGCCGCGCGTGCGCTGCTCGAGGCCGCCGCCAGGGAAAGCGGACGTGCGTCATCGGTGGTGAACGTGTCGTCGGTCGCCGGCATTGCCGGCGGCGGCTCGTCGGTGGCCTATGCCGCAAGCAAGGGCGCGCTCAACACCATGACTCAATCGCTGGCGCGGGCGCTCGCGCCGCTGATCCGAGTCAACACGGTGTGCCCCGGCTATATCGACACGCCCTGGTTCACCAAGGGGCGCGGCGAGGCCGGCGCCAAGCAGGTGCGCGATGCCGTGGTTTCGCGGGTGCCGCTGAAGACGGCGTCAACGGCCGAGGATATCGCGCAGCTCGTCTGCTTCCTCGCGCTGCCGCAGTCCGGCCAGATGACCGGCGAGTACGTCCGCATGGATGCGGGGATGCATCTGATCCTGTAATCGGTACAGGTCGGAATGGATGCCTTGATGCGTGATGGCCGGGCCTGGCCCGGCCATCATGACTGTCTAACCGAGCTATCTGTTCCAGTCCGGGATCGCCCCGCGCGCGACCAGCCGGTTCCAGATGAACAGCACCACCAAAGCGCCGATCGTGGCGGTGATGAAGCCGGCGCCCTGGGCGTTCGGACCAGTGTCATAGTAGCCGAGCGTTTGACCGACGAATGTCGCAAGGAACGCGCCGGCAATGCCGAGCACGGTGGTCAGGATGAAGCCGCTCGGGTTGTTCGGCCCCGGCGACAGGACGCGCGCGATGATCCCGGCGACGAAGCCGACGACGATGATCCAGAGAATTCCGCTCATGCCGATGCCCCTTTCATAAACCGCGCTTTGTTCTTTGGAGCATGATCTCTTCCGAAAACCGGTTCCCACTTTTCGGGATCATGCTCTAGATCCACTTCGACAGTTCGTCCGCTTCCGGCAGTCGCCCGTCCGGCGTGAGCTGGTCGACCACGTCGGGCAGATACTGGCTCAGCCCCTGCAGCAGATCCTCGCGTGACATGCCGCTCTGCGAGGCGATGGCGTCGATCTGGTCGGCGCCGAGCGCGCTGGCGAGATCTCCGGGCGCGATCGGCTTGTTCTGGCCCCTGCCGACCCATGAATTGGCCGCCTCGCCCTGGCCGCCCTGCTGCAACTGCTTCATGAGATCGCCGAGCCCGCCGGACAGGATGCTGCCGGCCGCGCCGCCCGCGAGCAGTCCGCCGAGTCCGCCCTTGAGCAAGTCGTTCAGGCCGCCGCTGCCGCCGGGCATGCCTGCATTGATCGTCCGCGGCGATGGTGCCGGCGCCGGCGCAGGTTGAGCACCGGGCTGCTTGCTGCCGCCGAAATGTTTCATCGCTTTCCAGGCGAGCAACGCCAGGATGGCCATCGTCATCGGCGACATGCCGCCAGACTCCGTGCCCGTGCTCGGCTTCGAGGGGCCGCGCGGGCCATTCTGCATGCCATTCAATATGTCGAGTAAGCCCATGGTGCTCTCCTCAGGTCTCCAGCCCCGCGCGCGGAAAGATAACGACGGCCTGTTACGGTTACAAGGCAGAGCCCGGCCATCCGGTTCCCGCAGGTGCTTATGCCGCGTTGCCGGATCGGTTCGACGAGCGGCGACCGGCCGCGACGGGGTCGGTGCCCGAACGGATCGGGCGTGAGCTTTTCCGCAATTGCCTTGAAATTGCGCCGTTGCGGGACGAAGCTTCTGCCATCGCGGAGGATTGCATGAAACACATTTGGATCGCGGCTGTTGCGCTGATCATTGGCGCGCTCTCCATGCCGGCGCATGCGGCGCCGCCGACCGCGACACCGTCGCCCGGTTACGATGCGAGGCTGCAGCAGAGCCGCCAGGGATCGGCCACCACGATCTACACGCCGGCGCCGCAACCGCCCAAGATCAAGTCGAAGAAACCGCCGCAGCAGTAGCACCGCCGCACGGCGCGCGACTTCGACGCCGTCAGGTCAGCTCTTCTTGCCCTTGTGCGGCGGGCCGGTGAACAGCTTCTTGATATCGTTGATGCCTTCCGACAGCCGCGGCCAGTCGCAGGAGAACGTACCCTTGACGCAGCCGGTCACCGAGCGCGTCCGCGGCGGCGAGGCGGTCGTGGTACGGGCGGGCTGTTTCGTCGGACTTGCGACCGGTACCGGCACCTTCCGTTCGCTCCGCAGCGAGACCTGCTGCAACTGCTTTCGCTGCTCTTGCTGCTGCTGACGCTCCTGATGCTTCGCCGCGAGTGCTGCGGCGGCGGTGCTGCGGCGCTCGCGCTCAAGATAGGTAATGTACGCCTCGTCGATCTTCTTCTGCTCTTCCGGCGTCGGATTCGGTCCCGCAATGTCGAAATTGCGGTTCTGCATGAAGTCGTAATAGGTATAGCCGCCGCCCGGCTTGCGGCGGCCGGCAAACTTGGCGTTGCACTCGGAAAGCTTTGCGGTCTGTTCGTCCTTGGTGGACGCCTTCCCGGCGAGTGCGGCGCATTCCTCGAAATCGGCGGGAGTACTGCTCCACCATTGCGCATGCACGCTTGCCGGCGCCAGCACCAGCAGGCTTCCGATCGCGGCAACAGAAAGCAACGCGCCTGATGCGGTTCGCAAGGGTAGAATTCTCACACCACAATTTCCAAGAGAGTGTCGCCTATTCCCGCGCGGCTTGTCACCCCTGAACGGGGCAATTTTCCGGCAAGCCTCGGAACCGCCCGGATTGTGTGCAAGGGGGCTTGAATTTGCTCCGCTTTTTCGTGCGGGCGGTGACAACAAGCCGCTGCGCCGAGGCAGGGCTGTTTCACCGATCGCGCCGAAGCGCCCCGATTCGCCCAAAGGAACAATTGGAGGGTGACCATGGTTTTGCCGGCTGGTCGGCATCGCCTGACCCGGCCGGGTGCTTCACTATTTCAGCATGTTCGGCACGAGCAGGCGCGGCAGGAACAGGCTGACGCTGGGCCAGACGATCACTGCGGCCAGCACCAGCATCATCGGCACCAGCATGATGACGGTGTCCTTCAGCGCATAGCGCAGGCGGACACCAGCGACCGCGCAGGCAATCAAGAGGCATAGCCCGTAGGGCGGCGTCACCAGGCCGAAGGCGAGCGAGATGATCGAGATGATCGCGAACTGAACCGGGTGCAGGTCGACAGACTTGGCAAGCGGCTCCAGCACGGTGCCGACGATGATGATGGCGGGGATGGCGTCGAGGAAGCAGCCCACCACCAGGAAGCAGAACGCGATGAAGAAGCCCGCCGCGATCGGTCCCATGCCCCATGTCGAGACGTTGGCAAGCAACTCCTGGGGGATGCGATAATAGGCGAGCAACCAGCCGAATGCGCTGGCAGTGCCGACGCAGAACAGCGCCACCGCGGCGAGCCGGCCGGTGTCGAGCAGCGCCTTGTACAGTTCGCGCCAGCCGGTCTCGCGGTAGAAGAACGCCGACAGCGCGATGGAATAGAGCACGGCGATGCAGGCGGATTCGGTCGCGGTGAACCAGCCGAGCAGGATGCCGCCCACGACGATGAACGGCGTCATCAAGGCGGGCACCGAACGCCATGCCGCTCCAAGCATCTCCCGCCAGCCCGCCCTCGGATAGGTCGGATAGCCGCGGCGCACCGCATAGACGTGCACGGTCGCCATCTGCGCGCCTGCGATCAGCAGCCCCGGCACGATGCCGGCGAGATACATCGCCGCAATCGAGGTCGAGATCAGGCCGCCCCATACGATCATCAGGATCGAGGGCGGGATCACCACCGCGAGCACCGCGGACACCGCCGTGATCGCGATCGAGAAGGAAAGGTCGTAACCCTCCCTGGTCTGCGCATCGATGAAGATCTTGGACTGGCTCGCCGCATCCGCCGTCGAGGAGCCGGAAATGCCGGCAAAGAAAACGCTCAGCACCACGTTGATCTGCGCCAGCGACCCCGGCCAGCTACCGACCATCGAGCGCGACAGCGCGACCAGGCGGTCGGTGATGCCGCCGATGCTCATCAGATTGGCCGTCAGCAGGAAGAACGGCACCGCGAGCAGGATGAAGGAATTGTAGGCGTTGAAGGTCTCCTGCGCGAGCATCATCACCGACAGCCGCGGCTCGATCAGAAGGATCGGCAGGCAGGCGAGACCGAGTGCAAAGGCGACGGGAACGCGCGCGACCAGCAGGGTCGCGAAAGTGCCGAACAGGATCAGCGCAGCCTGTCCTGCGGATAGAACGGCCCCGCTCATGGCGTCCTCCCGAACAGGATCTTCGTTTCATCGACGATTTGCTCGCCTGCAAACGCAATCCAGGTGAAGCCGGCCACCGGCCAGGCGACATGGATGAGCCAAAGCGGCAGTTCGGCAAGCTCGGAGGTGCGGTTCCAGGCAAAGCGGGTGAACTCGATGCCGGCGATCACGAACACCAGCGCGAGCACCAGGATGCCGAGCCGGGACAGGATGCGTACCGCCGCTTCGGTGCGGCGCGACAGGTCCGGCCAGACGTCGACCTCGAAATGCAGGGCTTCCCGCACCCCCACCATCGCGCCGATCATGATCGTCCAGATGAACAGGAAGCGCGCCATCTCCTCGGTCCAGATATAGGAGGGGATCAGCGCGGTGTAGCGCGACACGATCTGCAGGGTGACGGGGAAGATCAGGGCTGCAAGGCAGGCGGCGAGCAGGAACTCGAGCAGCCTGGCATAGAGGGCCGTCACTCGGCGCCAGAGCGACGGGCTGGATGGCGTCGGGATGTCGGTCATCGGTACTCCCAGCGGGCAGCAGGCTCAGGCGGCAAGCCGCAGGGCTCGCCGCGCAAAGCCTTCGCTCATCAGGTCAGGCGGCGTTGATCTTCGCGTAGATGCCCTCGGCGCCGATTTCCTTGGCATAGGTCGCCATCACAGGATCGGCGAGCTTCTTCATGGCGTCGCGTTCCTCGAACGGCACGCGCTTGAGCTTGCCTGCCTTCTCCAGGGCGTCGAGCTTGACCGCTTCCTCGCTGGACTCGAGCTTGCGACCGAAATCGCCGGCTTCCTTGCCGGCCTTCATGATCGCGTCCTGCAGCGTCTTCGGCAGCGTCTTCATCGTCTTCACCGAGAAGCAGATCGGACGGATCGATACCGCATGCTGGGTGAGGGAAAGATGCGGGGCGACTTCATAGAACTTCATCGCCTCGACGCCGGCCGCCTCGTTCTCGCCGGCCGCGATCACGCCGTTCTGGATGGCGTTGTAGACTTCATTGTAGGCGATCACGGTCGGGCTCATGCCGACGGCCGCAAACGTCTTCGACCAGATCGGCGCGCCCTGCACGCGTACCTTCAACCCCTTGAGGTCGGCGAGATTCTTCAGCGGCTTGTTGGCGAAGATGTTGCGCACGCCGCCGCCGGCATAGCCGATCAGCACGACTTCCGCCTTGGTTGCGATCTCGTCGGCAACCGGCGACAGGATGCCCGCTTCCACCACCTTGTTCATGTGCTCGATGCCCTTGAACACGAAGGGCGCATCGATGAACGGCGCGGCCTTGGCGAAGGTCGACATGTGCGCGGGCGAAACGATAGCGTAGTCCACGGCCTTGCCCTGCGACATGTACTCGAAATACTGCTTCTCCAGTCCCAGCGCGGAATTCTTGTGCAGGGTGAAATTGACGGGCTGGCCGTAATATTTCTTCACCAGCTCCTCGAAGCGGGTCAGCGCCTTGGTGAAGGCGTGGTCGTCGTTGAACTGGACGGCGCCGTTCAACGTGATCGGCGCCTGGGCCCGGAGGATCGACGGCATTGCCAGGCCGCCGACAGCGGCCGTCGCGGCAAGGCCGGTAAGTACTGTCCTGCGCTTCATGGAGTCCTCTCCCTGTGATCGGCCGCCGTCGCGGCGGCGGACCTTTTTGATCGTGAGCACGTCGCTCACCGTTTTTGTTGCAGGGATTGTCGCCATTCCCCGATCGCTTGTCACGCCGAAACCGGCAGTCGTACGGGTACAATCGCTGCCGCGCTGCAAAAGGGGAGACGATGCAGGTCGCGTAGCAATACGGATGATTGCGATCATTGTTTTGCCGGAGCCGAATCAGCTTTAAGGTGCATGGAAAGAACCTTGACCGTCTGGCCGCGCGGGAATGACCGAACCGGAAATCCGCAATCACATCGATACCCTGCAACGATGGCTGGCGGGCGCCTGGCGCCGCCTCGGCGATCCCTCTCTCACCGCGTTCGACAAGCGCGAGCTGCGCAACCAGATGAAGCAGGCCGATGCCGCGCTGCGGCGTTGCCTCGCGCTTTCGGTGGAGCTGAATTCCGCGCAAGACGCGAGCGGCAAAGCCGACGTCCGCGCCTTTGCCAGGCCCGACATGCGGTTCCTCGCCTGAACCGGTCTGGATGCGGCCAATTATGACGTTCTGTCCCGCTTCCGATGCCGCGCCTGCTCTGCTAAGAGGCACGGGAACCCCACGCGGGTTCGCGGTCCCGTAGCTCAGCTGGATAGAGCGGCGGTTTCCTAAACCGTAGGTCGCATGTTCGAGTCATGCCGGGATCGCCATCTCCAGTGCAGCCCCTCCGGACCGGGATGGACGGCATGTTCATGACCTTTCTTCGCCACGGCAGTAATGCTGCGCTGGTCGCAGCGGTCGCGGCCGAACTCCTGCTCTGGCTTTACGGCGCGATCTCGCTGCAGCCGTGGCTGGTCGTACTGGGGGCGCTGGCCTTCTATCTCAGCGAATATGGCTGGCACCGCTTCGCCTTCCATGCCCCGCCATTGCCGTGGGCGCCGCTACGCCGGATGCAGCATCGCCTGCACTACGACCACCACGCCGAGCCGGACCGGCTCGATCTCCTGTTCCTGCCGATCTGGTTCCTGGTGCCGAATCTGGCATTCGCGGCCGGCTTGGTTGCGCTGGTGTTCGGCCCATGGGCGGCCGCGCCGGCGCTTTTCGGCATGATGCTCGCGATCCTGCACTATGAATGGGTGCACTACGTCGCCCACATTCCGTACCAGCCGCGCACCCGGCTCGGCCGCTGGATCAAGCAGTATCACCTGCGCCATCATTTCATCAGCGAGAAGTACTGGTTCGGCGTCAGCAATCCGTCGCTCGATGTGATCATGGGCACCTTCCATGGCCCGGACGCTTCGCGCCGCAGCTCGACGACCCGCAAACTGTATTCGTGACGGCGTTGCGCGCGACCACCCCAGGACAGACCTGAACCTGCCTTGTCGGCCTTCCAACGGATTGCCCTGCGCCGCCTGACGGCCTATGGCTTGCCGGACGTGCCGGACGCGTCGAAGAAAAAAGAGACAGGGATGGACCAGTATGAGCGTGACCATTGCAGCGACATCCGTCGCCAAGCCGAAAGCCGAGCTGATCGAGGCGTTCAGGGAAGCTCCGACCTCCATCATCTCCGATAATCTGGCCCGGCTGGCGGGCTCCGTCGGATTGAGGCCGTTCCATCGGGCGGGTCGGCTGGTCGGTACCGCCTTCACCGTCAAGACCCGGCCGGGCGACAATCTCGCCATTCACCGCGCGCTGGAAATGGTCGGCCCCGGCGATGTGATCGTGGTCGATGGCGGCGGCGAAGAGACACGCGCGCTGGTCGGCGAGATCATGAAGAACATCGCCGAATGGCGCGGTGCGGCGGGCTATGTGATCGACGGTGCGATCCGCGACGTGGCGGCGTTCACCGCCTCCGACTTCCCGTGCTTCGCCCGTTCGGTCATTCACCGTGGCCCCTACAAGAGCGGTCCCGGCGAGATCAACGTGCCGGTCTCGATCGGAGGGGCGGTGATATCGCCCGGCGACATCGTGGTCGGTGACGAGGACGGCGTGGTGTCGTTCACGCAAGCTGCCGCACCCGCGCTGCTGGAGGCAGTCAGGGCGCAGATCGCGCGGGAGGAAGCGACGCTGCTCTCGATCCGCGAAGGTCGCTACCAGGGCAGCTACGGCAAATCCTGATCATATCAACGGACAAAAAAGGAGTGGCGATGAGCCAGCGCAGCGAATTCCACAATCTCGATAATCCCGTCGACGGCCTGTTGCGCGAACTCGCCTCCGGCGTCTCCACGCGCATCTTCGCCGGCGAGCATGCGATGCTGTCGGTGGTGACGATCGCGCCGAACGCGCAGGGCACCCTGCATCATCATCCCGAGGAACAATGGGGCGTGCTGCTGGATGGCTCCGCCATCCGCGTCCAGGGCGACGAGGAGATCGAGGTGAAGAAGGGCGACTTCTGGCGCACGCCCGGCAACGTTCCGCACACCATGCGCGCCGGCCCGCAAGGCGCCCGCGTGCTCGACATCTTCAGCCCGCCGCGGCCGGAGTACAAGAAACCCGGTTCCGGTTTCGGGACCTGACGCCGTAAGGCGATGGCACCGGCGCAGGAGTTGAAATTCGCTGCAGGCAACGCCGGAGAAGTCTCGGCGCTGCTGATGCGACCGGGCGATGCGCGTGCCTGCTTCGTGCTGGCCCATGGTGCGGGCGCCGGCATGCGTCACGCCTCGATGGAAGCGATTGCGGCGGGACTTGCCGCGCACCGCATCGCGACGTTGCGTTACCAGTTCCCCTATATGGAAAAGGGCGGCAAGCGTCCGGACCCGCCGGCGATTGCGCAGGCGACCGTGCGCGCGGCGGTCGCGGAAGCCGCCAGGGCTGGTGCGGGATTGCCGCTGCTTGCGGGTGGAAAATCCTTCGGCGGGCGAATGACGTCGCAGGCGCAGGCCAGGGCGCCGCTCGATGGTGTGAAGGGACTCGCCTTCTTCGGCTTTCCCCTGCATCCGGCCGGCAAGCCTTCGACCGATCGCGCCGACCATCTGGCTGACGTCAACGTGCCGATGCTGTTTCTGCAAGGCACGCGCGATGCGCTGGCGGAGTTGAGCCTGCTCGAACCGGTCGTGAAGGGCCTCGGGCGGAAGGCGACGCTGCAGCTTGCCGAGGGTGCCGATCATTCCTTCCACGTGCTGAAGAGCTCCGGTCGCAACGACCGTGAGGTGCTGACAGAAATTCTCGACGCCTTCATTGCGTGGGTGGATACGATCATTCAATGATCTCTCCGGCGTCGCCCCGGCTCGCGCTGCGCTTGGCAGGGACGACAGTTTGATCTGCTGCCGCGGTCAGCCGGTCCGCGAGCCGCCGTAGATCTTGTCGCGCAGCCGGCGCATGCCGGACAGCCACCGGTCGCGACCGGAGGCCTTGCGTTTGACATACTCGTCGACGGTTGGATGCGACAGGATCAGGAACCGCTCTTCCTCCATCGCCTCCAGCACGATGCGCGCGACCTCTTCCGGCTGCATCACGCCGTCGACCCGCGCCGCGCTCGGCCCCGGCGTCGTCATGCCGGTCTGCACCGATTGCGGACACAGCACCGAAACGCGGATGCCGCGGTCGCCATATTGAATCGCGAGATGTTCGGCGAGCGCGATCGCGGCCGCCTTGGTGACGCCGTAAGGCATCGAATTGAGCGAGGCGAGCAGGCCCGCGGCCGACGCCGTGTTGAGCAGATAGCCCGAGCCGCGCGAAAGCATGCCGGGCACGAGAGCCCGCGCCGCGAACACATGGCTCATCACATGTACGCGCCAGCTCACGTCCCAGTCGGCGTCGGAAGCAGTCTCCTGTCCCTTGCGCGACAGGCCCGCATTGGAAAAGAACACGTCGACCGGGCCGTATTTTGCTTCGGCCGCCGCCACCAATGCCTTGACGTCTTCCTCCAGCCCGACATCGGCGGTGACCGCCAGGCCGTCGATATCGCCGGCGACGGCAGCGAGCCGTTCGCGCGAGGTTTTCAGGTCAGCCACCACGACGCCGCGCGCGCCCGATGCCGCATAGGCGCGCGCCACCGCCTCGCCGATGCCGCTCGCGCCGCCGGTGACCACGCATACCTTGCCCTTGACCTGCATGTCAGTCCCCTGCGTTTCCCATGTTGTTTCTATCAGGGCGCATACAGCCCCTTGTCCCGCGCGTGCTGGATGGCGAGCGCGCCCACCAGGTCCATCATCGGTGTCGAAAGATTGGCGGCGCGCGCAAAGGCCGCCGGCGCGCGCACCAGTGCGTCGATCTCCATGGCGCGGCCGAGCTCATAGTCCTGCAGGATCGACGGCTTGTGATGCGGAGCGGGAACGGTGCGCGTGATGCGCTTGACGCCGGGATAGCAGCTCTGTGCGATGGCGTTCGCCTCGTCGAGCAGATGCGGGATCACCTCCTGCAGCGCGGGATCGTCGCGTACGCCGCGCGCGGTCTGGCCGGTCAGCAGACACAGCACCGACATCGACATGTTGGTGAGCAGCTTCGACCAGATGGCTTCCCTGATCCGGGCGACCGGAGGCGACAGGATTTGCGCGGCTTCCAGCACGGACCGCAGCCGCGCGATGCGCTCGCCCTCACGGTCGTCGCACTCGCCGATCTGCAGCATGTTGCGCTCGGGCGAGGAGTTGTGGATCACGCCGGGCGCGATGACTTCGTTCGAGGAAAAGATCACGCCGCCGACGATAAGCTCCCGCGGGATAGCCTTGCGCAGGGCGCCGCCGGGATCGAGGAAGGAAAGATCCGGCGTCGGGGGATGATCCTCCGGCAGGCCGATGTCGTACCACCAGGGAATGCCGTTCTGGGCAAACACCACGGCGGTGTCGTCCGCCAGCATCGGCGTCACGCCCGTGGCGAGCGCGGCGACGGCGGTCGCTTTCAGCGTGCTGATCACGAGATCCTGCGGACCGAGATCGGCAGGATTGTCGGACGCCTTGACCTTTGCTTTCAGTTCATCGCCGCCCGAGCGCAGCGTCAGGCCGTTCTTCTGCACGGCGGCGAGATGCGGCCCGCGCATCACGCAGGAAACCTCGTTACCGGCGCGCGAAAGCCGAAGCGCCAGATGGCTGCCGACGGCGCCTGCGCCGAAAATACAGATACGCATGAGATGTCCCGTTCGCGGATGGCGCGCCAGTTTCCACATCCAGGCCGCCGAGCGCAACCGGGGCATGCGGCCGGCGCGGCCTGCATCGGCAGAAAGGGATGGATCAATGCGCGCGCTCTACGTCATATTGCCGCGCATCTTTCGACAAGTCAGAGGAACGTTCATGTCGGCCAATCCAGTTCTGTGGAATCTCGACGAGCGCGGTGTCGCTACCGTCACGCTCAACCGCCCGGAGGTCAACAACGCCTATGACGGCGCGCTGATCCAGGGCGTGCTGGCGGCCATGAACGATCTCGGAACCAAGCCGCTTCGGGTCGTCGTGCTGAAGGGCAACGGCAAGCATTTCCAGGCCGGCGCCGACCTCAAATGGATCAACAGCGTGCGGCCACAATCGCCTGCGGTGAACGAAGCCGCCTCCCGCGCGACGTTCGAAGTGGTGCAGCGGCTCAACACATTGCCGGTGCCGACGGTGGCGCTGGTGCAGGGTGGCTGCTTCGGCGGCGGCACCGGTGTGATATCCGCCTGCGACATCGTGATCGCGGCCGACAATGCGCTGTTCTCGATCACGGAGGTACGATGGGGGCTGACGGCCGCAATCATCATCCCCCAGCTTTGCGACTCCATCGGCGTGCGCCAGGTGCGCCGCTATGCGCTGACCGGCGAGCGCTTCGGCGCGGAGGACGCGCGCCGCATCGGTCTCGTGCATGAGGTGGTGATACTCGCCGAGCTCGAAAGTGCGGGCGACAAGGTGGTGGAACAGTTGCTGGCCAACGGACCGGAGGCGCTGGCCGAGACCAAGAAGCTGGCGCTGGAAAGCTCGTTCGGCGGCATGGCCGTCGACGACGCGGCGTTTGAGCGCCTCGTTCGCCTGCACTCGGCCAAGCGCCAGACCGCGGAAGCGGCCGAAGGCCTCGCCTCCTTTGCCGAGAAGCGTGCGGGAAGGTGGAGCGTTCAGAAGTAATTCAGCAGCCGCGGCAGATGCCGTGCATGCTGCGGTAGACTTCCGCATCGTCGCGCCGCATCTGCTGCACCGTGTCCGGCGTCCTCCACGCGGCGGCCTGTTGCTTTGCCTTGCGCATCGCCGCCAGTTCCGCCTCCTGTTTCTTGTAGCAGGCCTCGCGCTCCGCCCTTGCCTGGATGAATCGGCAATTCTGCTCGATCGCCGCGGCAGGCGCGGTGCCGAGAAGCAGGACAAGCGAGGTGACGAAGCGCAGTTTCAAGACGTCGATCCTTCCCCGTCGATTTTCCCAATTCCGGGCGGCGGGAGCAAGGCGGCTGTCGGCGGGCAGAAGCTATTTCTGGCCGGCGATGAAGGCGGCGAGATCGGCGGCTGCAGCGCGGCTCAGTCCGAAACTCGGCATCTTGGGATGCGGATCGAGCAGGAAGAAGGCGACCTTCGCTTCGTCGAATTCGGGCTTCTTTGCGATGCTTGCAAAGGGCGGCGCTTCCGTCACCGCCATCGGCTGGTTGGCGCCGATGACGTGGCAGGACTGGCACCAGCGCTGGGCGAGTTTCTTGCCGTTCTCGGCATCGCCTGCGGCAGCAGGAGACGCGATCGCCACGGCTGCGACAGCGGCTACGACGCCAAGAAATGGGATACTGGTTTTCATTCCCGCACGCTGCTCGTTGGACGCTTATTTGGTTGCCTTGACCGCGCGATGCAGCGCGGTCAGACGCTCAATCAGCACCTCACGATGAGGTTCGTCAACGGGAATCCTCCCCGCCGTGGCAGCGAGTTGGCCGAAAATATCGGCAAGAAGCCCGTAGTTGACGTGAAGGTGAACGGACTTCTTCACGTCGGCATCTCCCGGGCGTTCCAGGACGAGTCCCATCCCGACCTTGTCGAACGCGGCCTCGAAGCGCGATGAGCGCTCGAACGTGCCACTGTAGAACTTGTCGGGGTATTCGAGGGCGACCTCGGCTCTGTCCAGTATCGGCTTCATCATGGTCTCCAGGAAATCCCAGCGGAAACTAGACCGTGCCGGGCGGGAGTGGTTGATTTGACGCAAGGCCGGATGGCAAATGGCTGCCTTGCCTGCCGGGGTGCCAGGGATGCGAAGAGGGATATCGAGTTTGCCGAAGGGAATCATAACGGAACCGGCGCGACAAGTACCCGTATACGGCGAGTATGAAGTCGCTGTGCTCGGCGGCGGTCCCGCGGGCATTGCCGCGGCGGTGGCGGCGGCGCGCGCCGGGCGACGGACGCTCCTGATCGAGCGCTACGGGTTCCTCGGCGGCATGGGAACGGCTGCGGGCGTCACCAATTTCTGCGGGCTGCATGCCAATGTCCATGGCGAGATGCACCGGGTGGTTCAGGGGATTGCGTCGGATCTGCTCGATCGGATCGACCGGATCGGCGGGTTGAACGCGCCGCATCTGATCCTCGGCAAGATCCTGGCGCAGGCCTATGACACCGCGGCCTACAAGATCGCGGCCGATGACCTGCTTGCGCATCACAAGGTCGATATCCTGTTTCACGCGCTCGGCACCGGCATCGTCATGCAGGACGAGCGCCGCATCGACGCGTTGATGGTGGAAACCAAGGCAGGCCGCCAGGCGGTGCGCGCCAATGTCTTCATCGACTGCTCCGGCGACGGCGATCTCGCAGCCTGGGCCGGCGCGCCGTTCGAGGTCGGCGACGATGACGGCCACACGCTCTATCCCTCCATGATGTTCCGCCTCAACGGCATCGATCCGGAGAAAGCCGGCGATGCGTGGCGGACCATTCCGGCGCTGATGGAGAAGGCCGAGGCTGCCGGCACGCACAAATTTCCGCGCAAGGGCGCGATTGTAAGGCCACAAAGGTCCGGCATCGAGTGGCGGGTGAACTTCACGCAGCTTTCGCGCAAGGACGGCAAGGCGATCAACGGCATCGAGCCCGACGATCTCACCCGCGGCGAAATCGACGGGCGCCGCCAGGCGATCGAGGCGTTCGCGTTTCTGCGCACCGTGCCCGGTTTCGAGAAGGCCTACATCGTCGACCTGCCGCCGCAGCTCGGCATCCGCGAGACGCGGCGCGTGGTCGGCGGCTACATGCTCTCGGGTGGGGATGTACTTGGCTGCGCATCGTTCGATGATTCCATCGGCGTCAACGGCTGGCCGATGGAATCCCATGTCGCGGGCGACGTCGTGTTCAAGTTCCCGCCGATCCCGGAATCGCGGGGATTCAACGAACTTCCCTATCGCATGCTGGTGCCGGAGCGGATCGACAATCTGCTGGTCGCCGGCCGCTGCGCCTCGATGACCCATGACGGCCAGTCGGCGGCGCGGGTCTCCGGCGCCTGTTTTGCGATGGGGGAGGCGGCAGGCAGTGCGGCGGCGCTGGCGCTGTCGGGCAATATGATTCCGCGAGACATCGCAGTCGAAAAGTTGCAACAACAGCTCAAAGGGCAGGGCGCCTTCATCGGGCGGGACCAGACCGTGCCCGAAGGATTGTAGACGGAGAAAAGCGTGATGAGAGGGATATTGCGGCTCGCCGTTGCGGGCATGCTGATGCTGGCGGTCGGCGGGATCGCGCAAGCCGAGGATGCGCTGAAGGCGAAGATCGGCGTGCTGCGGCTATCATCCTCCGCGCCGGTATTCATCGCGCTGGACAAGGGCTATTTCAAAGAGGCCGGGCTCGACATCGAGCTGAAGTTCTTCGACGCGGCGCAGCCGATTGCGGTGGCCACCACCTCCAGCGATGTCGATTTCGGCATCACGGCCTTTACCGCAGGCCTCTACAATCTCGCCGGCAAGGGCACGCTGAAGGTGATCGGCGGCATGAGCCGCGAGAAGGCCGGCTATCCGCTGATCGGCTATTTCGCCAGCAACAGCGCCTACGCTGCCGGACTGAAGACGCCGAAGGATCTCGCGGGCAAGCGCGTGGCGGTCACCCAGGTCGGCTCCAGCTTTCACTATTCGCTCGGCCTGCTCGCCGACAAGTACAAGTTCAGGCTTGCCGACGTGAAGGTGCTGCCGCTGCAGTCGTTGTCGAATGCGGCTGCCGCGCTCAAGGGCGAGACCGTCGATGCCGCGCTGCTGCCGGTCTCGACCGCGCGCCCGCTGATGGAGACGAACGGCGCGAAGTTGCTGGGCTGGGTCGGCGACGAGACGCCGTGGCAGTTGGGCGCGATCTTCGCCTCGCCGAAGACGCTGACCAGCAAGCCGCTGGTGACGAAGCTGCTTGCCTCGCTGGCGCGCGCCGATCGCGAATATCACGACGTGATCCTGGCGTCGGTGAAGAACGGCAAGGCTGAGATCAACGACAAGACGCGGCCGCTGTTCGAGATCATCGCCAAATACACCAACCTGCCGGTCGAGAAAGTGGTGGGCAACTGCGCCTATATCGATCCCGACGGCAAGCTGGACGTGAAGAATATCGCCAACCAGATCGCATGGCTGCAGGAGCAGGGCTTCGTCGACAAGGGATTCGGCGTCGATGCGATTCTGGCGAAGGAATACGTGAAGGCGGATTGAGTCTTTTTGTCATGGCCGGGCTTGTCCCGGCCATCCACGTCTCTGGTACGGCAGAAAGAAAGACGTGGATGCCCGGGTCAAGCCCGG
>JAHCKB010000078.1 GCA_026125985.1 Bradyrhizobium sp. | reverse complement strand
GCATGATGCGGATCTGACGGAATATCGCCAGACCAGGGCATAGGCCATGCCGGAGTATAGCGACGACAAGGTGCCGCTCTCGACGGATTACGTGCCCGAGGGCACGTATCCCCCTGATATCTGCGTGCTGCGCTATGCGTTGGAACGCAATGCGCGCGAGCGGCCCGACAAAGTCTATGCCGCCTTCGAAGGCGGTGAACGCTGGACCTTTGGCGAGACCCTGGAAAACGTCATTGCGATGGCCGGCAATCTGCATGCACTCGGCGTGCGCCAGGGCGATCATGTCGTGCTGGTGCTGCCGACATCGCCGCTGGCGCTGCTGGTGATGTTTGCCACCAACTGGCTCGGCGCGGTCTATGTGCCCGTCAATCCGGCGCTGAAGGGCTCGTCGCTGGAGCATGTCCTCGACAATGCGGGCGCAAGGCTCGCCGTCGTTCATGAAAGTGTGCTCGATCGCGTCCTTGCCGCGGCGCCCGCCTCGCTGACCACGGTGGTGCGAACGGCGGACGGATCGACGGAAACCCGGGGCAAGGCAATCATCCACCCGGTTGACATGCTGATGCGACCGTCCGCTCCCCCGCCGCCCCCGGCAACGCCGATTCAGCCCTGGGACACCCAGTCCATCATCTACACTTCAGGCACCACCGGGCGTTCCAAGGGCGTGTTGTCGTCCTACATGCACGCCTTCTCCTGCGTCGGCCCCGACGCCTGGAACTGCCTGACGGTCGACGACCGGCAATTACTGCACATGCCGATCTTTCATATCGGCGGCGCCTTCATTGCGACCGTCTCGCTGTGCTGGGGCAGTTCGGTCGGCGTCGTCAGCCACTTCCGAACCGAGGCATTCTGGGACCAGATCCGTGAGCTCGGGGTGACGTCCGCGTTTCTGCTCGGCGCAATGGCGACATTCCTGCTGAAGCAGCCGCCCGGCCCGCGCGACCGCGAGCATGGCCTGCGCATGGTCTTCATCGTTCCGCTCGGGCAAAGCGGTCCGCCGTTTCGCGAACGCTTCGGCGTCGACGTGTTCACGCTGTTCAACATGACCGAAATCTGCACGCCGCTGATCTCGAAGGCCAACCCGGCCAAGGACAGCATCTGCGGCCGCCCGCGCGCCGGCGTCGAGGTGCGGCTCGTGGACGCGCATGATCGCAGCGTGAGAGACGGCGAAGTCGGACAGTTGATCCTGCGCACCGAAGCGCCGTGGGCGCTCAATCACGGCTACAACAACAATCCGCAGGCGACGCTGGAAGCCTGGCGCAACGGCTGGTTCCATACCGGCGACGCCTTCATCCGCGACGCCGACGGCGATTATCGCTTCGTCGACCGGCTCAAGGACGCGATCCGCCGTCGCGGCGAGAACATCTCCTCCTATGAGATCGAGGTGGAACTGCTGAGCCATCCGGCCGTGCGCGAGGCGGCCGCGATCCCGGTGCCGAGCGAGGTCTCCGAGGACGAGGTGATGGTGGTACTCTCGCCGGCGGCAGGCTCCGCCATCGCGCCGATGGAAATCATCGCGCACATGCAGTCGCGCGTCGCCCATCACATGATCCCGCGCTATGTCAGGATCATCGACGACCTGCCGAAGACACCGACCGCCAAGGTCGAGAAGCATGTGCTGCGCGCACAAGGCCTCACCCACGATACCTGGGATCGCGAGCGCGCCGGCATCTCGATACGCCGCGAGAAATTCTGAAGGAACTCCGAATGGAAAAGCCCCGCGTCCGCGTCTACACCGACTACAAGAGCCCCTTCGCCTATATCGCCAACAAGCGGCTCTTCGAAATCGAGCAGGAGTTTGGCGTCGAACTGGAATGGTTCCCTTACACGCTGCGTATTCCCGAATTCATGGGCACGGTCGAGGAGCGCACGCCGCATTTCTGGCGCAAGGTGCGCTACTCCTACATGGACGCGCGTCGTCTCGCCAATGCACAGGGCCTGACGCTGAAGGGACCTCGGCGCATCTATAACGGATTTTGTGCCAGCGCCGGCATGCTGTTCGCGCAACGCAACGGCTTCTTCCGGCCCTACCACAACACGGTGTTCAGAAAATTCTGGAACCACGAGCTCGACATCGACGAACTGCCGGAGATATCTGCTATCGTCACCTCGCTCGGCGGCTCGGCGGCCGATTACGAAGCCTACGTGCACGGCGACGCACGCGCCGATCACGATCGCATCATCGACGAGGCGGAAACGCTCGGCGTGTTCGGCGTTCCCACCATGGTCTTCAACGGCGAATTGTTCTGGGGCACCGACCGCATCGACATGCTGGTGGAGCGCATCAAGGATCCCGGCAGCATCGCCACGGCACTCGGCAGCCGGCACCGCAAATAGGCGGGAACCAGTCGTTAGGCATGACGGTGCGAACAGCGGGAACCCGCTGAATGCCCGGCTTGACACTTCGGAATCCGAGGCGCAGCATTCAGGCGTGCTGCACCTGAAGAGGTTGAGAAGCACCGGCTTCCCGCCTCGCAGGAATTGCCGGCCGGACAAGCACCGGACGGCAGGCAGAAACGCGGATTATATCCGCAGGCCCACTCTTGGAGAGGAGCATGACGCCACCGGCTCAGACATGCGACCTTGCTTTGCAAGGTCACGGTGCAAGCTAAGGCTGGACAGCTGCCGACTTCGCATTGTGCCGCCGACAATCTGAACATATTCGCAGGATCGAGACGCAAAGGCCACGCGCCGACAATCCTGAAGACGAACTGACTTATGCCAGAAATCCTTCGTTTCAGACGAAGACCGAGGGCCCCGCGATGCCATAGCTGCACCGGGGCCCACTTCGTTTTCAGATCGACAGATGGACCCAGCAGCCCGTGCGCTCCAGCACAGGGCGCAACGCGGCGCGGTCGCCCGCGCTCAACGCCGCAAATTTCGCACGTAGCTGCTGCAGGCATTTGACCTGGTATTTGAACGGCGCCAGTGCGTAAGGCAGCCCCCAGACATTGATCTCCAGCCGGTCGAGGCCCCTGGCAAAGGCCCGTTCGTTGGCGGCCATAAACGGCAGATAGAGTTCGCCGGCGATCTTCAGCAGCGCCTCCGCCATTCCGCCCAGCGCCCGTTCGCGCGGATGCCACTTTCCTTCGACGCCTGAGGCATCGTCGAGCCGCCGTACCCAGTGATCGGTGAAGGGCGCAAGCTCACGCATGATCCGCATCGGCGTCGGGTCGGTCGCCATCTCGCTGAGCTGGCCGAACCAGGCGAAGTCGGCGAGCGACGGCCGGCTGCCGAACAGATAGCTGGTCATGCCGACATGCGGTTCGAACGCCGCAAGGATGCGGCGGTAGCTTTCCTCCAGCAGCGGCTTGTTCTCGGCCGTGGCGCCGAGAATAACCATGCGGGAAATCTGCCGCTGCCGGAACTGCTCGATCTCCTCCGCGGTGCCGGTTTCCGCGTCCGAGGTCGACCATTCCTCGCCCGCCCAGCGCGAGACATAAATCTGATCCTCCGGATCCCACCAGCGAAACAGGAACAGCGGCTTGACCGCCCATTCGTCGGCAAGGTCTTCCAGGAGATCACAGACGAAGGCGACCGCCTTGTCTTCCGGAATGACCGAACGCCCCTGGTGCCGCGCCTCGAGAGCATAGGCCAGCGTCGTGGTCTCGCCGCGGTAGGTGCCATCGGGATATTGCAGCACCGGTATCAGCATCGGTCTGAGATGCGCCGTTGCTGCCCGCAACGCCTTGGTCATGATCACCCAGTCGAAGGGGATGCGCCGGTAGCGCATCAGGGCACGCAGCTTGATCGCATAGGGCGAGGCGGTCGATCCGATCAGCCGATAGCGTCCTTCGCTCATGCCCCCTCCCTGGATTCCCCGTTCTACCTTCGCAGGCAGACCGAAAACTGCAACCGCCATGCTCCGATGGCATTTGTCCCGGGGCATCAGACCGGCTAGCCTTGACAAACTACGTTACAATCTGGAGAAACGCCGGCTTGACCGCCTCGCCGCCAAATATCGCCCTCGACCACGACGCCATCATCATTGGCGCCGGGCTCTCCGGCATGTACCAGCTCCATCGGTTGCGCGAACTCGGTTTGCGCGCCCGCGTGTTCGAGACCGGCACGGATGTCGGCGGCACCTGGTACTGGAACCGATATCCAGGCGCGCGTTTCGATTCCGAGAGCTACTCCTACGGATACTCCTTCTCCAAGGAGCTGCTGCAGGAATGGGAATGGTCCGAGCATTTTGCCGGCCAGCCGGAGACCCTGCGCTACTGCCAGTTCGCGGCTGACAAGCTCGATCTCAGACGCGATATCCAGTTCGAGAGCCGCGTGGTTGCCGCCGCCTATGAAGAGGATAGTCGGGGCTGGCGTGTCAGGCTCGCGGACGGCAGCGAGCATAGCTGCCGTTTCCTGATCACCGCCGTCGGCCCGCTGTCGACACCGACACTACCCCGCATCGAAGACCGCGACACGTTCCGGGGTCAGGCCTTCCATACCGCGAGCTGGCCCAAGGAGCCGGTCGATTTCGCCGGCAAGCGCGTCGCCGTCATCGGCACCGGCGCCACGGGAATCCAGACCATTCAGACCATCGCCTCCCAGGTCGGCCATCTCACGGTCTTTCAGCGCACCGCCAACTGGGCGGCGCCGCTGCACAACAGCAAGATCGACGCCGCAACGCAGGCGAAGATCAAGGCGAGTTATCCCGAGATATTCGCCCGTTGCCAGGAAACCTTCTCCTGCTTCATCCACACGCCCGACCCGCGCAGCGCACTGGAAGTTTCCGACGCCGAGCGCGAGGCGCAGTATGAAAGGCTCTACGGCGAGCCCGGCTTCGGCATCTGGCAGGGCAACTTCAGGGACATCGTGATCGACCGTGAGGCCAACGCCACGATCAGCGACTTCGTGGCGCGCAAAATCCGCGAGCGCGTCAAGGATCCGAAGACGGCCGAAAAGCTGATTCCGAAGAACCACGGATTCGGCACGCGGCGGCTGCCGCTCGAGACCTTCTATTACGAGGCGTACAACCGCGACAATGTCGAGCTGATCGACATCACGGAGACGCCGATCGAGCGCATCACGCCCAAGGGCATCAAGACCACCGAGAAGGAATTCGAGTTCGACATCATCATCTATGCCACAGGGTTCGACGCCATCACCGGCAGTTTCGACAAGATCGATTTCCGCGGCGTCGGCGGCATCCGGCTGAAGGACGTCTGGAAGCGCGGTCCGGAAACCTATCTCGGCCTGATGGTCCACGGCTTTCCGAACATGATGATGCTGATGGGACCGCACACGGCGCTCGGCAATATTCCGCGCAGCATCGAATACAGCGTCGACTGGGTGACCGGTCTGGTCCGCTTCGCGCGCGACAAGGGGCTGACCCGGCTGGAAGCGACGCCCGAGGGCGTCAAGGAATGGACCGATCACGTCAAGGCGCTCGGTGAAGGCATGCTCTCCAACGAAGTGGACTCCTGGATGACCGGCATCAACCGAAACGTCGAGGGCAAGGACATCCGCATCGTCGCGCGCTACAGCGGCAGCGCGCCGGACTACCGCGCGCGATGCAACGCGGTCGCCACAAACGGCTACAGCGAACTGACGCTGGCCTGAATCTCCCGCACGAAGTTTGAGCACCGCTTGCCGCTAATTTGCACGCCCATGATTGCGGCAAAAGTCCGATGCTAGCCTCCACCGGCAAACCAGGAAATCGCATGAAAACGTTCATCCGCGTCGTTGAGATATGGGTGCCGGACCGTACCCGCACCCGGCTCGAATTCGGAGGCTGCCTCTGCAGCCCGAAATATTCCGAGTTCGCAGCCGTCAGCGAGAACACCTTGTTCGCCTATGGCGAGGGCCTGCCGGGCAAAGCCTGGGCGAGCGGCCATCCCGTGATCCTCACCGAGTTTGCGGACTCCTTTTCCAAGCGTGCCGACGAGATCATGGCAGCCGGCCTCACCTGCGGCGTTGCGCTGCCGGTCTTCGCCGGCGAGTTCCTGCTGGCGGTCATGATGCTGTTCTGCGGCGACGACAAGGAACATGTCGGCGCCATCGAGCTTTGGCATAACGACCCCGAGCTTTCGCACGAGATGACGCTGGTCGACGGTTACTACGGCACCGCCGAGAAGTTCGAGTTCAATTCGCGCCATGCGCGATTCGCGAGGGGATTTGGGCTGCCCGGCCGTACATGGAAGGCCGAAATGCCGTTGATCTTCAACGACCTCGATAATTCCGAAGCATTCCTGCGTCGGGAGGAAGCCGCCGACCTCGGCTTCAACTGCGGCGTCGGGATTCCGTACCGGACCGGTGCGGACGAGACCTGGGTTCTCACCCTCCTCTCGGCGCAGGCGACGCCGATCGCGCAGCGCTTCGAGATCTGGGTGCCCGACGAAAAACGCAAGGCACTCATCTTCCAGTCCGGCAATTGCAGCAAGGGCACCGATCTCGCGTCACTCTATGCCGGAAAAGAGATCGGCAAAGGCCAGGGTTCGATCGGCGGCGCCTGGGCAACCGGAATGCCCGCAGTCAACGAGCATCTCAAGATCGACGATTCCATCGCCGCGGAGGTCGCGCGCACATCGGGCATGAACCAGATCGTCGTGTTGCCCGTCATCGAGAGCGCACGGCTGAAAGCCGTGCTGGCCTGGTATCTGTGATCACCACGCGTCGATGCAGGGCCGCTTGCGGGTAGCGCGCGGCTCCGGCTTCGGCACCGAGCGGAGGCCCGACATGATCCAGTGCCTCGTATCGGCAGGATCAATTACCTCGTCGATCTCCAGCACGGAAGCGATCGAGACCGCCTTGCCGTTGGCATAGAGCTCGGCGACCTTGGCCTTGTAATAGTTCTCGCGCTCGACCGGATCGGCAATCGCCTCCATCTCCTTGCGGAATCCGAGCCTTACATAACCTTCCAGTCCCATGCCGCCGAACTCGCCGGTCGGCCATGCCACGGTAAAGAACGAGGCGTGGAAGCCGCCACCGATCATCGCCTGGGCGCCAAGTCCGTATCCCTTGCGGAGCACGATGCCGAACAGCGGCACGGTGAGGCTCGCGCCGGTCACGAACATCCGCGCGACATGGCGTACGATCGCGGTCTTTTCCGCTTCGGGTCCGACCATAAAGCCCGGAGTATCGCACAATGACACGATCGGGATGTCGAATGCATCGCACAGCTGCATGAAGCGCGCCGCCTTGTCGCCGGCGGGCGCGTCGATGGCGCCGCCGAGATGCCTGGGATTGTTGGCGATCAACCCAAACGGTCGGCCTTCGATGCGAATGAAGGCTGTAATCATGCCGACGGCGAAATCGCGCCGGATTTCCAGCACCGATCCTTCGTCGGCGAGCAGATCGATGACGGTGCGGATATCGTAGACGCGCAGGCGGTTTTCCGGGATCGCGCGCCGCAGCAGGCGCTGATCCGCCGCCTTCCAATCCTTCACCGTGCCCTGGAAATAGGACAGGTATTTTTGCGCGACGGACGTCGCCTCCTGCTCATCCTCGACCAGGATATCGACCACGCCGTTCGGCGACTGGAACGACACCGGCCCGACCTCGGCCGGATGATAGACGCCGAGTCCGCCGCCCTCGATCATGGCGGGGCCGCCCATGCCGATGGATGCGTTCTTCGTCGCGATGATGACGTCGCAACAGCCGAGCATCGCGGCATTGCCCGCAAAGCAGTAGCCGGAGACCACGCCGATGACCGGCACCAGACCGGAGAGCCTTGCGAACTGCACGAAGGACGGCCCATCCAGTCCGGTCATGCCGAGCCGGTCGGTGTCGCCCGGCCGCCCGCCACCGCCCTCGGCATAGAACACCAGCGGCAACCGCCACTGCTCCGTCAGCGTGAGCATGCGGTCGATCTTCTTGTGGTTCATGTGGCCCTGGGTGCCCGCGAGCACGGTGTAATCGTAGGCGATCACCATGCAGCGCGCGCCGTCGGCCCCGAACTGCTCCGCGTTGACGGTGGCAACGCCCGAGATCAGGCCATCGGCCGGCGTGTTCTGGATCAGGTCGTCCAGCTTGCGACGCCGCCGCTGCGCTGCGATCGCAAGCGATCCGTATTCGACAAAGGAACCGGGATCGACGAGTTGCGCGATGTTCTCGCGCGTGGTGCGCTGGTTGGTCTTGCGGCGTCGCTCCACCGCGCCGGGACGGCTCTCGTCCCGCGTGATCGCATGCCGCGCATTCAGTTCGGCGAGATCCGGGCGGATGTGGTCGAGATCGATCTCGGACTCCTCGACGACATCTTGTCCCTCGATGTCGACCGGTTCGAGGAACAGAATCGCCTCGCCCTGCATCAGCGTCGTGCCGGCGCCGCTTGCGATGCGCGTAACCTTGCCGCCATGCGGCGCATTGACAAGGTGCTCCATCTTCATGGATTCGAGCACGGCGATCTGCTGGCCCGGACGGACCAGTTCGCCCTCCGCCACATCGATGCTGACGACGGTGCCTTGCAGTGGCGCCGGAACGGACACGGAGCCCGCAGGACCCGCCGGAGAAATTGCTGCTTCGACCGGGCTAGGCGCGTCGTGCGCCTCCTCGACCAGGAGCGTTTCGACATTTTCGGCCGCGCCGACGAGGTCGGCGATATGGGTATCGATGAAGCCAGTCGAGATGCGGTTGGCGGCGAAGTCCGCGTGTCCAAGGATCGCCGCAAGAAAGGGGATGTTGGTCGCAACACCGCCGATGCGGAACTCTCGCAGTGTGCGCGCAGCCTTCTGCACCGCGTCGCGCCACTGGCCGCCGGCAGAGTGTACGATCACTTTCGCAAGCAGGGAGTCGAACGCCGCGCTGGTCCGGTAGCCGGAATAGCCGAAGGTATCGACGCGCACGCCCGGCCCCGACGGCAGGTCGAACATCGAGAGCGTCCCGCCGGTCGGCTGGGTCGCGCCGGTCTCGTCCATGGTTTCCATGTTGACGCGGAGCTGGATGGCGTAACCGCGCGGCTTCGGCACATAGGGCTGGGCGAGGCCGAGCGAACCCAGCGTAGCGCCGGCGGCGACCGCGAGCTGCGTCCGCACCAGGTCGACGCCGAGCACCTCCTCGGTGACGGTGTGCTCGACCTGCAGCCGCGGATTGGCCTCGATGAAGGCGAAGCGGTCAGCGTTCCCATCGGCTTCGTCATCGACCAGGAATTCGAAGGTGCCGAGATTGTCGTATTGCGCCGCCGAGGCGAGCTGCTTGGCGGCCTCGATGATGCGGGCGCGCAACGCATCGCTCAGCGAGGGGCTGGGCGCCACCTCGATGAGTTTCTGGTTGCGCCGCTGGATGGTGCATTCACGCTCCCAGAGATGGCTGATCGCGCCGTGCCGGTCGCCGACGATCTGCACCTCGATATGGCGCGCCTTGCGGATCAGCCGCTCGAGATAGACATCGCCGCTGCCGAAGGCGGCCATCGCCTCGGACTGGCAGCGGGCATAGGCTTCCTCCAGCCTGGAGGGATCGTCGACGGCCCGCATGCCGCGGCCGCCGCCGCCGGCGATCGCCTTGATCATGACCGCGCCGTGCGCGGCCAGAAAGGCGCTCGCCTCCTCCAGCGTGGTTGCGCCTTCGGTGCCGTCGATGACCGGCACGCCACAGCTCTTGGCCAGCGCCTTGGCCTTGGCCTTATCGCCGAACAGTTCCAGCGCGGCTGGCGAAGGCCCGACAAAGGCAATCCCTTCCTCGGCGCAGCGCCGGGCGAGAGCGACGTTCTCGCTAAGGAAGCCGTAGCCGGGATGCAGCGCATCGCAACCGGTCGCCTTTGCCGCCGCAATGACGGCCTCGACATCGAGATAGGCCCGGGCGCCCCGGCCCGGAATCTCGTAGCTCTCGTCAGCAGTGCGCACATGCAGCGAAGCGGCATCGTCGGCCGGATAAATCGCGACGCTGGAAAGATCCGCCTCACCCGCAGCGCGCGCGATGCGAATGGCGATCTCGCCGCGATTGGCGATCAGTAGTTTCTTGAAAGACATCGGCAGGTCCGTCTCAGCGATCCCCCATCGTGGGATCGAGCACGATGCGAAAGGATTCTCCAAACGCATTGAATGCCAGCGACACCACCGGAATGGCAAGCCCCCGGCTGCCGGCTCGCATGGTCTGGTAACGGGATATCGCGGAATCCGGCTGCCCGGCGCCCTCGCTGTACCGGGCGAACTCCCATCAGCCAGCCGCCATATTCTTCTCTTTCACCAGCTCTTCCTCCATCAGCATCTCGGTGCCGATGACGCCGTCGCGCGCGAGCTGTTCGATCTCGGCGTCCGTAAGGCCGAGCAGGCCGACGAGAATTTCGCGATTGTGCTCGCCCAGCGTCGGCGGCGCGCTTCGAATCGGCAGCGGCTTGTCGCCCTCCCGGAACGGCAGCGACGGTTGCGGGTGCCGGCCGATGAAGGCGCGGTCGACTTCCTGGATGAAACCGCGTGCCTGCAATTGAGGGTCTTTCAGCAGTTCGATCGGCAGGCGCGCCACGCCGGAGGCGATACCTTCGGCCTGCAAGGCATTCATGGCCTCGTCGGGGGTGCGTTTCGAGGTCCATGCCGTGATCGCGGCCTCGATCTCGCTCTCGATCCCGCGCCGTCCGGCCACGGTCTTCAGCGCCGCAGCCGAGGCCCAGTCGTCACGACCGAGCAGTCTGGCAAGACGGGGCCACATGGCATCGTCCGACACCGCAACCAGGATCCAGCCATCCTCGCCGGCACAGCGGAAGCAGCCATGCGGGACGAAATCGGGGTGCCGGTTGCCGTAGCGCTCGGGCTTCCTGCCGTCGATCGAATGCGCGACGATCCAGGGCGCGGCGAACGGCATCATGCATTCGATCTGCGAGAGATCGATGAACTGGCCCTTGCCGGTGAGTTGCGCGTTGATCAGCGCCGTCAGCACTGCCGCGCAGCCGTTCAGGCCCCCGACGGCATCGCCGAATGCAGTGTGGCTCATGACCGGCGGTCCGTCGGGATCGCCCACCACGCTCGGCAGGCCCGAGCCTTGCTCAAGCGTCGAGCCATAGGCGCGACAGTCGCGCAGCATGCTGCCCGAGCCGAATGCCGACATCGACATCATCACCAGCTTCGGATTGAGCTTGCTCACGACGTTGTAGCCGAGCCCGAGCTTCGGCAGCACGTCGACCGAATAATTGTCGACGACGAGATCCGCATCGGCAACCAGGCGCTGCGCCAGATTGAGGCCGCGATCCTGCGTCAGGTCGAGCGTGATGCCGCGCTTGTTTCGGTTCATGATGCAGTAGCGCACTGTCTTCTCGTACTGCTTCTCCAGCACGTAAGCCGGCCGCCGGTCCACGCCGCGCCACCAGTCCGGATACTGGATCGCCTCGATCTTGATGACGTCGGCGCCGAGATCAGCGAGCGTACGCGTGCAGACCGGCCCGGCCCAGCCCATCGAGAAATCGATCACGCGGATGCCGGCAAGCGGAAGGCCTCCCGCCGCCGCGACGGGCGCTGCCGCAGGCAACGTCGATACGCTCCCGATGCCCGCTTGCGCTTCGCCGATACCGGGCACCCTGCCGCCCCGCCGCGGCGGCGTGCCGATCAACCGCTGCATTGAGCCCGCGGTGAAGCCGCGCTCGTCGCCGATCTCGATCGGCACGATCGCGCCGCGCGCCCGCTTCTCCTCGTCGCCGACGAGATCGGCAATTTCGGGCACCGGCACGATCGGGATTTTCCGGCGCAGTCCTTCGGCAAACCACTCCTGCGCCGTGCGCTGCTTCAGCTTCGGCAATATCCTGCTTTCGATCATCTCGACGTGCTGCAGTCGGTCAACGCCGAGAAACAGCGTGGGATTGTCGCGGAGCTCGGGCAGCCCCAGCATCTCGCAGAAGGCGCGCCATTGCGCCGGGGTGACGGTGGTAACGCCGAGCCAGCCCTGCCTGGTCTCGTAGATGCCGACGGGAAAGGTCGGCCAGAAGCGGTTGACGCCGATCCGCCTGATGATGTCGCCACGCGTGAACGACTCGAACATGATGTATTCGGTCACCGCGATGCTGGCTTCGAAGACGCTCAGATGATGGCTGCGCCCTAGCCCGTCGCGCATACGACCGATCACGGAAGATGCGGCTGCGATGAAGCCCCAGAGGCCGCCGAAGATGCCGGTCTGGAAGTCGGGCGCGTGCATCGGCGGGCCTTCCTCCGGACCGATCAGCTTCACGAGCCCGGTCAGCGCGCGGATCGTCGAGTCGGTGGCGGCAAAATTCGCGTAAGGCCCTTCATGCCCGAACCAACTCGTCTCGACGTGAATGAGCCCCGGGTTACAGCGCTTGAGTGCCGCAAGATCGATCGCGGGACAGTCCGCGGCGTCGATGTCGCGGCCGTCAACCAGGATGTCGCAACCGGCGATCATCTCCGAGAGGCGCGCAGACGCCCCTGGATCACGGGCATCTAGCACCACGCTGGACTTGTTGAAATTGAGGAATGCAAACCATGCGCCCTGCCCTTTCGGCGTCAGCGGCGCGGCGCGGCGGAGCGGATCTCCCGCGAGCGGCTCGACCTTCTGCACGTCGGCGCCGAAATCGGCAAACAGCCGCACACAATAGCTGGCGGCGGGCGAGCTGCCGATTTCGACAATTCGCAGGTGCGACAACGCTCCCATCACGTCTCCCCGTTGCCGAAGCGACCGGAATTGATCTTCACGCCGGTTCGGTTTGTTGTTGGCAATCATCAAACCTTGACAGCGAGGCGATGCAAGCGGAATTTTGTCCCGCTTCGCGGAATTGGAATTGCGGGAGGCGACTCCTGCTCCTCCGCCGGCGACATGGCGGCCACGCAGTTGTCGGTCGAGGCTCAACCGTCTATGGGTTTGGGACCGCACAAAAGAAAAACAGGGCAGGAAACATGAGCAAGAAGACCACCGTCAGAAGTGTCGAAACCCTTTCCTGCGATGCGGGCTGGCGCAATTATCACTTCGTCAAGATCGTTACCGAAGACGGCATCGTCGGCTGGAGCGAGTATGATGAGGGCTTTGGCGCGCCCGGCGTGACCGCCGCAATCGAGCGGCTGTCGGCTCGCGTGGTCGGCAAGAACGCCTTCCAGCACGAGCGCATCTATGTCGAGCTGTTTGCCGCAACCCGCCCTGCCGCCGGCGGCGTGGTGGCGCTGGCGCTCGGCGCCATCGAGAATGCGCTGCTTGACGTCAAGGCCAAGGCGCTGGGCGTGCCCTGCTACGAACTCCTCGGCGGCAAGATCCGCGACCGCGTGCGCGTGTACTGGTCGCATTGCGCGACCTGGCGCATCAATCATCCCGACTGGTACAAGCCTGCGATCACCAGCCTCGACGGCGTGAAGACGATCGGCCGCGAGGTCCGTGAAAAAGGCTTCACCGCGATGAAGACGAACATCTTCGTCTACACCGACGGCAAGCCGGCGGGCTGGCGGCCCGGCTTCGGCTCCCCCTTCGAGCCCGAGATCAATGTCGACCGCACAGTGCTGCGCAATCTCTGCATGCACCTCGAAGCGATCCGGGATGGCGCGGGCCCTGACGTCGACCTGCTGCTCGACCTCAACTTCAATGCCAAGACCGAGGGCTATCTGAAGATCCTGCGTGCCATCGCTGACATGGACATGTTCTGGGTCGAGATCGACACCTTCAATCCCGAGGCGCTCGGCTACATCAGGCGCCAGAGCCCGCACCCGATCTCATCCTGCGAGACGCTGCTGGGCCTGCGCGAGTTCCTGCCCTATTTCCGCGAACAGGCGATGGATGTGGCAATCATCGATACGCCCTGGAACGGGGTGTGGCAGTCGATGAAGATCGCAGCCGCCGCCGAGCACTACGAGGTCAACGTCGCCCCGCACAATTTCTACGGCCACCTCTGCAGCATGATGAACGCGCATTTCTGCGCCGCGGTGCCGAACCTGCGTATCATGGAGACCGACATCGATCGCCTCGCCTGGGACCATGAGCTGTTCACCCATGTGCCCGAATATGTCGACGGTCATCTCGTCATCCCGGATCGTCCGGGCTGGGGCACCGAGCCCAACGAGGACGGCCTGCGCGCGTATCCGGCAAAGAGCAAGGGCGGGCTGCTGAATTACGGGCAGAAGAAGTAACGGTTAGCGCAGCACGATATCCAGCCAGCCGAGCGCATTGACGCTGATGCGGTCGCCGCTGTCGACCAGCACTGTCGTGGTTTCCGCCTCGATGATCGCAGGCCCCTCCAGTGTTTGGCCGGGCTGCAGCTTGTCGAAGGCATAGACGGGAATATCGCGCCAGCCTCCGAACCACGCCTTGCGCGTTCCCTCCGGCTTGCAGGCAGATACCTGCGCAGCCGCCTTCGCCCCCTCGCCGCGCTGCGACACTTCGCCGACTGCGGCGACGCGGGCATTGACGAACACCACCTCCTGGCCGCGCGAGGCATAGGTGTAGAGTTCTTCGTGGCGGCGGTGGAAGCAATCCTCGATCGCATCCACCAGCGAGGGCGCATTCCAGTCGAGGCCGTCGAGTGCAACATCGATCTCGAAGATCTGCTCGCCGTAGCGCATCTCTGCGGAGCGCTCGATGCGGATCGGCCCGTTGAACCAGGAACGCAGCCGACTCTCCGCCTGCTTCGCCAGTTCGCCGAACAACGCCCGCACCTCGTCCGCGGTGATACGCCCGCCCGCGCCATAATGGGTGCGGCTGACTTCGTAGCGGAGGTCGGAGGTCAGCATGCCCCAGGCCGACAGCACCGAGGCCACCGTCGGCACGATGATGCGCTTGATCTCCAGTTCGCGCGCCACTTCGGCCGCATGCAGGCCCGCCGCGCCGCCGAAGCTGAGCAATGCAAATTTTCTGGGATCGACGCCACGGCGCAACGTCATCAGGCGGATGCCGTCAGCCATCTTGAGATTGATGATGCGATGGATGCCGGCGGCGGCCTCCAGCCGCGACAGGCCGAGTGCTGTGGCAATACGGTCGACGGCGGCTTCCGCCGCGGCGCGATCGAGCGGACGCGCGCCGCCCATGAAGGCCGAGGCATCGAGATAGCCGAGCACGACATTGGCGTCGGTGACGGTCGCGGCGAGCCCGCCATTGCCGTAGCAGGCCGGACCCGGCACCGAGCCCGCGCTTTCCGGGCCGACGCGCAGCGTGCCGCTGCCATCGACGCTTGCAATCGAACCGCCACCGGCCGCGATGCTCGCAATATCGAGGCTGCGTAGCGCGATGCGCTGGCCCGCCAGCATGCCGTCGGCGGAAAGCGAGGCGCGTCCCTCCGCGATCAGCGAAATGTCGGTCGAGGTGCCGCCCATGTCGAAGGGCACGAGATTGGCGATGCCGACGAGGTCGGCACAGCGACGGCTGCCGGAGACGCCGCCTGCCGGGCCGGACAGCGCAGTACCCGCAGCAAGCCGCGCAGCCTCTTCCACCGGGGCCATGCCGCCATGCGACAGCACAATGAAAAGGCTGCCCTTGAAGCCGGCCTCAAGCAGCCGCTTTTCGAGATTGGTGAGATAGCGCCGCACCACCGGCTCGACATAGGCGTTCACCACGGTGGTGGAGACGCGCTCATATTCCTTGATCTGCGGCAGCACATCGCTGGAGCGCGAGACCGCGATGTCGGGCATTGCTTCA
>JAHCKB010000077.1 GCA_026125985.1 Bradyrhizobium sp. | reverse complement strand
GGTCTGGCTTGACCCGAGCAAGCTGCAGGCGCGTTCGCTGATGCCGCAGGATGTAATCCAGGCGATCCAGCAGCAGAGCCAGCAGGTCACCGCCGGTCAGATCGGTGCGCCGCCGGTGCAGGCCGGTCAAGCCTTCCAGTATACGCTTAACATTGCCGGCCGCCTCGAGGACAAGGCGCAGTTCGAGGACGTCATCGTCAAGACCGGCGCCTCCGGCGACGTCACGCGGGTGCGCGACGTCGGCTGGGTCGAGCTGGGTGCGCAGACCTACAGCCAGTTGTTCTCGCTCAACAAGAAGCCGGCCGCCGGCATCGGTGTATTCCAGTCGCCGGGCGCCAACGCGCTCGATGTCGAGCAGGCCGTCCAGAAGAAGATGGTGGAGCTGGCGAAGGCGTTTCCGCAGGACGTCAAATACGAGACGCCGTTCGACACCACCAAGTTCGTGAAGGCGTCGATCGACGAAGTTTACAAGACGCTGTTCGAGGCCGGCCTTCTCGTCCTGGTGGTGATCCTGATCTTCCTGCAGGACTGGCGCGCCATGCTGGTGCCTGCGACCACCGTGCCGGTCACCATCATCGGCGCCTTCGCGGCGATGGCCGCGCTCGGATTCACCGTGAACCTGTCGACGCTGTTTGCGATCGTGCTGGCGATCGGCATCGTCGTGGACGACGCCATCGTCGTGGTGGAAGGCGCAGCGCACAACATCGAACACGGGATGAACGGCCATGACGCCGCGATCACCGCGATGAATGCGCTGTTCGGGCCGATTATCGGCATCACGCTGGTGCTGATCTCCGTATTCCTGCCCGCAGCCTTCCTGCCTGGTCTCACGGGGCGCATGTATGCGCAGTTCGCGCTGGTGATCGCGGCAACAGCGCTTTTGTCGGCGATCAACGCCGCGACATTGAAGCCGACGCAATGCGCGCTGTGGCTGCGCCGTCCCGTGCCGCCCGAGCAACGCAACTGGTTCTATCGCGGCTTCAACGCTGTCTACGACCGGATGGAACGGGGCTATGCAAGGTTGATCGGCCGCCTCGTCGCGCATGCCAACGTGTCCGTCGTCGTCGCGCTGATCCTGATCGGCATCGGCGGCTACGGCCTGTCGCGCGTGCCGACCGGGTTCATTCCGATCGAGGATCAGGGCTACATGCTCGCAGCCGTGCAGCTGCCCGATGGAGCCTCGCTGGAGCGGACGCAGGAGGTGCTGGACAAGGTCCAGGAGCTGGCCAGCCAGCAGCCGGGTGTCGACCAGATCATGACGATCGCCGGCATATCCGTGCTCGACAGCAGCTCGAGCCTCGCCAATGCCGGCGTCGCCTATATCATGCTGAAGGAATGGAGTGAGCGCGGCAAAGGGGAGGATCTGCTCTCGCTTTACAATGGCCTGAACAGGAGGCTGTCGGTGATCCCCGAGGCCAATGTCCTGGTGATTCCGCCGCCACCCATCCAGGGCATCGGCAATGCCGCCGGTTTTGCCATGGAGGTTCAGTTGCGCGACGGGACCTCCGATTTCGCCAAGCTTCAGGCCGTCACGAATGCGATCGTCACGAACGCGCACTCGCAAAGCGCGCTGCAGCGGGTTTCCTCCTCATTCCGCTCGATGGTGCCGCAGTTCGACGTCGAGATCGATCGGGTCAAGACCCAGACGCTGCACGTCACCACCGACCAGATCTTCTCAACGCTGTCGTCCTATATGGGCGGGTCGTTCGTCAACCAGTTCAACAAGTTCGGCCGCACCTTCCAGGTCTATGTGCAGGCGGACTCCCAGTTCCGCGTCACTGCGCGCGACATTGAGAACCTCATGGTGCGCAACTCGAACGGCGACATGATCCCGATCGGCACGGTGGCGAAGATCACGCCGGCGGTCGGTCCTTCGCTGATCAGCCTCTACAATCTCTATCCCGCCGCCACCATCATCGGGCTGCCGGCGAGCGGCTACAGTTCCGGACAGGCCATGAGCCTGATGGAACAGGTTGCCGGCAAGATCATGCCGCGTGGCTTCGGCTATGAATGGACCGCGATGTCGTACCAGGAAAAGGTGGTCGGCGGTCAGATCTATTTTGCGTTCGCGTTGGCTCTGTTGCTGGTCTACCTCGTGCTTGCCGGCCAGTATGAGAGCTGGTACGCGCCGATTTCCATCATTCTCGCCGTGCCGCTGTCGCTGCTCGGCCCGATGCTGGTGCTGACGGGACTGCGCATCGACAACAACCTCTACACCCAGATCGGCATCATTCTCCTGATCGCGCTGTCGGCCAAGAACGCCATTCTCATCGTGGAAGTGGCGCTGGAGCTGCATGTGCGCGACGGCAAGCCTCTGCTGGAATCCGCGGTCAACGCCGCCCGCGCCCGGTTCAGGCCGATCCTGATGACGTCGTTCGCCTTCATCCTCGGCGTGGTGCCCCTGGTGCTTGCCACCGGCGCCGGCGCCAACGCGCGCAAGTCGATCGGCATCACCGTCTTCTCCGGCATGATCGCCTCGACCTGCCTTGCGGTGCTGTTCGTCCCGACCTTCTTTGTCGTGATCCAGCGCTTCGAGAACTGGCTGGCTGCTCGCAGCGGCAAGAAGGCCGGCGTGCAGAAGGTGCCGGATAGCTCGCCGGCGGCAGGGCATTAGGCGACTCCCTCGCCCCGCTCTTGCGGGGAGAGGGCAGGGGTGAGGGGTCTATCCGCGCAGGCGGTGCGAATGGGCAGACCTGTACCCCCTCACCGGATTGCATCTGACGATGCAATCCGACCTCTCCCCGCAGGCGTGGAGAAGTGAAGTGCACGCCGCCTTACACCCGCACCATTCGCTTGCCGCGGTTCTCGCCGGCAAGCAAACCGATCAGCGCCGCCGGCGTGTTCTCCAGCCCGCTGATGATGTCTTCCTGCACCTTTAGCTTGCCGGACTTCACCCACGACTGCAGCTCGGCGAGCGCCTGCTGGCTCTGGTCCATGTAGTCCATCACGATGAAGCCCTGCATGGTGAGCCGCTTCACGACGATCAGGCCGGGTACGCCGCGCGGGCCGTGCGCGGAAGGCACGCCGTCATACTGCGAGATGGCGCCGCAGCAGGCGATGCGCCCGCGATTGTTCATCTGTGCGATGCAGGCTTCCAGGATGTCGCCGCCGACATTGTCGAAATAGACGTCGATGCCCTTGGGCGCCGCCGCGCGCAGCGCCTTGAACACCGCGCCGTCCTTGTAGTCGACCGCGGCATCGAAGCCCAGCTCGGACGTCAACCAATCACACTTGTCCTTGCCGCCGGCGATGCCGACGACGCGGCAGCCCTTGATCTTGGCGATCTGGCCGACGATCGAGCCGACCGAGCCCGCCGCCGCCGACACCACGACAGTTTCGCCCTCCTTCGGCTTGCCGACATGCAGCAATCCGAAATAAGCGGTGAGCCCGGCGATGCCGAACACGCTGAGCAGATAGGACATCGGTTCGATCTTCGGCATTTTCGTCAGCTGCTTTGCGGGCAGGGCGGCGTAATCCTGCCAGCCGGTATCGGCGAACACGAGGTCACCCGGCGCAAGACCCGGTGCTTTCGACGACACCACTTCGGAGACGCTGCCACCGGCCATCACCGAGTTTGCCTCCACCGCCGAACGATAGGTTGCGCCGTGCATCCACGCGCGGTTGGCAGCATCGAGCGAGATCAGCCGCGTGCGAAGCAGTGCCTCGCCATCCTTCGGCTCCGGCACAGCACCGTTGACGAGCTTGAAATGCTCGGGCCCGAGCTTGCCGCTCGGCTTCTCTACCAGCAGGATCTGGCGATTGACTGACGCGTTCATGGCGTTCTCCCTCGACGTGGCTGCAGCGCGTTCACCGCAAATTCAGAAAGATTCTATGCTCTGCATAGCAACTATTCCGCTCCGCAGGATACACGGCATTTCTCCGCCCGCGCATCGAAAACAGCAATTTCTTTCTGCGGAGCAGAACGATTCGGCAAGTTAATTTCGTGATGTCGATCACGTCGTGTCGAACCTTCAGGTCTTATAAACCGAGTGCCATTGTGTTCTCTCATTTGCGCGTCAGATGAGGTTGACTGTCGTGCCGAATGCGGTGTTGGACAGCGCACAAATGGCGGGATTTTACGGAGGTATTTCCTCTGCCCGCGAAAGCCCGGCAGCGGGCCTGTTCTTCTTTGGGATTCACGGACAAACGAAAACACATGAGCGCGTTCTATCGAGAGAAGGTTCTTTCCGTTCGCCACTGGACCGATACGCTTTTCAGCTTCCGGGCCACTCGCGATTCCGGTTTCCGTTTTCAGAATGGACAGTTCGCCATGATCGGCCTCGAGGTCGAAGGCCGGCCGTTGCTGCGTGCCTACAGCATGGCGAGCGCCAATCACGAGGAACAGCTCGAGTTCTTCTCGATCAAGGTGGCCGACGGTCCGCTGACTTCCAAGCTGCAGAAAATCAGGGAAGGCGACACGATCCTGGTCGGCCGCAAGGCGACCGGCACGCTGGTGACCGACAATCTGCTGCCGGGCAGCCGGCTGCTGTTGCTCTCGACAGGCACGGGGCTCGCGCCGTTCGCGAGCCTGGTCAAGGACCCCGACGTCTATGAGCGCTTCGACAGCATCGTTCTCGTGCACGGCTGCCGCCAGGTCTCCGAACTGGCCTATGGCGAGGAGCTGGTGGCCAGGCTTCGCGATGACGAGCTGTTCGGGCCGCTGTTGCAGGAAAAGCTGCTCTATTATCCGACCGTGACGCGCGAACCCTTCCGCAACCGCGGCCGCATCACCGACCTCATCACGTCGAACCAGCTCTTCGACGACCTGCATCAGACCGCGCTTGATATCGGGACCGACCGCATCATGATGTGCGGCAGCCCCGCCATGCTCGAAGATCTGAAGCAACTTTTCGAGGCGCGCGGTTTTGAGGAAGGCGCCAACCACAAGCCCGGTCATTTCGTGATCGAAAAGGCATTCGTCGAGCGCTAAGCAGATCCCGATCGGATCACGAGGGCTCCTTCGCGAAAGGCAGTTCTGTCCTCAACCGTACAAACACGCGCGAGCGTTTTGCTCGACGGATGATCGCGTGCGCGATTTGATGCAGGTCAACCGCCTACCGTCGGTCGTCGTTATGCTGCAATAAATCGTGGGCACTCTTGGCCAGAGGCCGCAACGGTGCTCGCTTTCCGCAGACTAGTTGCGCAACAACGCTGCCGACCGTCCCGATCCCGCTTCAATTGTAAGCAGTCGTTCGACCGCGCCGTGTAATGAATAGATGCGGCCCTGGAAGGAGAGCAATCTGCATGTTCAAGGCACAGGAGCGCGGCGGAATCAGCAGAGGGCAGACGTCATGCAGGGCCAAAGTTTGACGACAGTTGCTGATTACGAGCGTCTGGTCGGCGGCAAGACGGTGGAACGCATCCTAGACAAGGCGCGCCGGTTGGGCGACCTCCACGTGGTCAATGTGAGTTCGACCTATTACGGCGGCGGCGTGGCGGAAATACTTTCATCGCTGACCCTGTTGATGAACTCGGCCGGTATCAAGACCGGCTGGCGCATTATCCAGGGGCGGCCGGACTTTTTCAGCATCACCAAGAAAATGCACAACGCCCTGCAGGGCGATGAGATCAACCTGACCAGTCTCAAGATGCAGATCTACGAGGAAGTGGCGCTGGAAAACGCCGTCCGCAACCACTTCGATCACGACCTGGTCATCGTGCACGATCCGCAACCGCTTCCGTTGATCCAGCACTATCGCAAGAAGTCGCCGTGGGTGTGGCGGTGCCATGTCGATCTGACGCAACCCAATGCCGAGCTGTGGTCCTATCTGTCGAAACTGATCGAGCGCTACGACGCGGTGGTGCTGTCGTTGCCGGCCTACGCGCAAAACCTGGGCACGCCGCAGCGCTTCATCATGCCCGCCATCAATCCGTTTTCGAGCACCAACAAGGACCTGACGGACAAGGAAATTGACGAGCGATTGTCCCACTACGATATCCCGACGGACCTTCCGATCGTGGTTCAGGTATCCCGTTTCGACAAGTGGAAGGATCCCGAAGGAGTAATCCGGGCTTTCCAGATCGCGCGCAAGTCGGTCGACTGCACGCTGGTGCTGGTCGGCAATATCGCGACCGACGATCCGGAGGGGCAGGACGTCTTCGCTTCTCTGTGCCGGTGCGCCGATGAACGGATACGTATCCTCTCGGTTCAGGACTCCGCGCTCGTCAACGCGCTGCAACGCAGGGCCGCTGTCGTTCTGCAAAAGTCGATACGCGAGGGGTTTGGACTCACGGTCACCGAAGCCATGTGGAAAGGCGCAGCGGTCGTTGGGGGCCGGGCAGGGGGTATTACACATCAGATCGAGGATGGCGTGAACGGATTCTTGGTCGGCAGCGTCGAGGAGGCGGCCGAGCGAATCGTTGCGTTGCTCAAGGATCGGACGCTGGCATCGCGGCTGGGCGAGAAGGCCAGGGAGAGCGTCCGCAACCGGTTCCTGATGACGCGTCTGATGGAAGAGTGGCTCGATCTGATGGGTTCGTTCGAACCCAGATTTGGTTTGCGAGGGGCCGCCGGGTCGCAGAACTAAAGCGCGATGAGCTTGGGATGAATCGTCGTCGCGCTTTGGATTGTCGTTTGCGCATGATCTTTCCGGAAAAACGCTTCACACTGTTCCGGATCATACCTTAGGCGTTCCCATCGGGGTAAACAGGAGGCCGTCATGAAAGCCAAGTCCCCGCGCGTTCGATGGTTCGAAGATATCGGCCGCAGCGATGTTCCCCTTGTCGGCGGAAAGAACGCCTCGCTCGGCGAGATGGTCCGCAACCTTGGCCAGCAGGGCGTCAAGGTGCCGCCCGGCTTTGCCACGACCGCGGACGCCTACTGGCAGTTCATCAAGGCTAACGGCCTTGATTCGAAGATCGCCGATTCGCTTGCGGCCCTCGAAGCGGGGCGTGCCTCGCTTGCCGAGGTCGGCGCCGGGATCCGGCAAGAAGTGCTGCGCGGAAACTGGCCGCAAGACATCGTCGACGAGATTCAGGGTGCCTACCGGGAGCTTTGCCGGAGAACGGGCGGAGGCGACGTCGATGTGGCCGTGCGCTCCAGTGCGACGGCCGAAGACCTGCCGGACGCAAGCTTTGCCGGGCAGCAGGAGACATATCTCAACATTCGCGGTGAAAAGGCGTTGCTGGAAGCCTGCCGACGCTGCTTCGCCTCGTTGTTCACGGACCGCGCCATCAGCTACCGGCGCGCCAAAGGCTTCGACCACATGAAGGTGGCCTTGTCGGTCGGCGTGCAGCGCATGGTGCGCTCCGACCTCGGCGGCGCAGGCGTCATGTTCTCGATCGATACCGAGACCGGCTTCGACAAGATCGTTCTGATCAACGCTGCGTGGGGACTCGGCGAGAACGTGGTTCAGGGTGCGGTAGATCCCGACGAATATCAGGTGTTCAAGCCGTTTCTCGCGGAGCCTTCGTTGACGCCGATCATCGAGAAGAAGCGCGGCGACAAGGCCAAGAAGATGATCTATGCCGCTGAGGGCGATCACCCGACGCGCAACGTGCCGACCTCCAAAGCCGAACGCGCCAGCTTCGTGCTCGACGACCGGGAAATTCTTCGGCTTGCGCGCTGGGCCTGCGCGATCGAACGGCACTACGGCCAGGCGATGGACATGGAGTGGGCGAAGGACGGACAGACCGGAGAACTGTTCATCGTGCAGGCGCGACCCGAGACCGTGCAGTCGCGACGCGAGGCCAGCACGCTGCGCTCCTACCGGATCAGTTCGAAGGGGCGCCGCCTGCTGACCGGCCTCAGCATCGGCGATGCGGTGGTCGCCGGCCGTGTCTGCCTGATCGAAAGCCCGCAGGATATCGCCCGGTTCGTCGACGGATCGATCCTGGTGACGCGCGCCACCGATCCCGACTGGGTGCCGATCATGAAGCGCGCGGCGGCGATCGTCACCGATCACGGCGGGCGCACTTCCCATGCTGCCATCGTCAGCCGCGAACTCGGACTGCCGGCGGTGGTCGGCGCCGGGAACGCCACCGAGGTGCTCCACGACGAACAGGAGATCACCGTTTCCTGCGCGGAGGGCGACGAAGGATTCGTCTATGAGGGTCATGCCGACTTCGAGAGCACGGAAATCGACTTCACGAAGTTGCCCGAGACCCGCACCAGGGTGATGCTGAACATGGCCAATCCCGCGGCTTCGTTCCGCTGGTGGCGGATGCCGGCAGACGGCGTCGGGCTCGCGCGCATGGAATTCGTGGTGAGCAATCACATCAAGGTGCATCCCATGGCGCTGGTGCACTTCGATACCCTCAAGGACGAGTCTGCCAGGACTGCCATTGCAGAACTCACCGCGGGCTATGCCGACAAGACCGAGTATTTCATCGACCGGCTCTCGCGCGGGCTGGCGCGGATTGCCGCGGCATTCCATCCCAACCCTGTCATCGTCCGCATGAGCGACTTCAAGACGAATGAATATGCCGGGTTGATCGGCGGCTCCGGGTTCGAGCCGAAGGAGGAGAACCCGATGCTGGGCTTCCGCGGGGCATCTCGCTATTATTCGCCCCGGTATCGCGAAGGCTTTGCGCTGGAGTGCCGGGCGATCCGGCGGCTGCGCGAAGAGCTGGGCTTCCGCAATGTCGTCGTCATGATTCCGTTCTGCCGGTCGACCAAGGAAGCCGACCGCGTTCTGGCCGTCATGGCGGAGAACGGTCTGCGCCGCGGCGAAAACGATTTGCAGGTCTATGTGATGTGCGAAATTCCCTCCAATGTGATTCTTGCCAGCTCGTTTGCCGAGCGGTTCGACGGTTTTTCGATCGGCAGCAACGACCTGACCCAGCTCACCCTGGGGGTCGATCGGGATTCCGCCGAGCTTGCCGAGTTGTTCGACGAGCAGGATGCCGCCGTCAAATGGATGATCCGCAATGTGATCGATGAGGCCCACAAGGTCGGCGCCAAGGTCGGGCTTTGCGGCCAGGCGCCGAGCGATCACCCGGAATTCGCCGAGTTCCTGGTGGATTGCGGGATCGACACCATTTCGGTCAGCCCGGACAGCTTTCCGGCCGTCAAGCAGCGTGTCGCACAAAGCGAGAAAGCGCGGTCCGCCGGTCCACGGGAAGTCTCTGCGGCACGCTGAAAGAGATGAAGGTGCCGCCAATGATCGCGAAATTGACCGGCCTCGAGGACGGAGTTTGTCGTGGCGGGTTTCGGCTTCGGGTTCATGACTGAGCTTCGTCAGGATCGAACATCCGGGCGCTGGGTGATTGTGGCGCCGAATCGGGGTGGCCGTCCGGGGAGGCCGGTGCCGGCAGCGCCGAAGGGGGCGCACCTGCTCGTGCCACCATTCGATCCGGCTTGCCCGTTCTGTCCCGGCCATGAGAGCCGGCTCCCGGCGATCCTGGCGGAGACCGGTTCTGCGGATGCGCCTGGCTGGGTTGTGCGCGCCGTGCCCAACAAGTTTCCGGCCGTTCAGGCGAGCGCAAGCGCCGAAGCAGACGATAGCGGTCGCGTGGGACCGGCATATGGATTTCACGAGGTGATCGTCGAAAATCCTCGCCACGATACCGATTTGACTTCGTTGAGCGATGTCGAGATCGGTGCGGTCATTGCCATGTATCGCGACCGCTTTCAGCATTTGCTGGGACAGCCGGGAATAAAGAGCGTCATCCTGTTCCGCAATCACGGCGCCAGGGGCGGAGCCTCACAGGTTCATCCGCACGCCCAGATTGTCGCAACGGGCTTCGTCCCCACCCTGGTCCGACAGATGGCGGAATGGGGAGGCGCTTACCACGCCGAACACGGCCGATGCCCGACCTGCGACGAACTTGCATTCGAACGCGAGCACAAGGTGCGCGTCGTCGAAGACCATCCGGATTTTCTGGTGCTCGTTCCCTTTGCCGCAGAACATCCGTTCGAAACCTGGCTCGTTCCGAGGCGACACGAGGCATCGTTTGCGCGTATGACGGGAGACAGGCTGGCGCAATTCGGCCTCGTGCTGCGCCGGACGCTCGAGAGGCTGCGAATCGCCAAAGACGATCCCGCCTACAATTTCGTGATCGATTCGGCGGATCGCGGGCATCTGCAATCTCCCGGTCTGCACTGGCGACTGAGGATCGCCCCGGAGCTGACGGCAGGCGGCGGGTTTGAACTCGGCGCCGGAATGGCGATCAATCCGTCGCGCCCGGAGGATGACGCTGCATTGTTGCGGGCCGCGATGTGAGAACGCCGGGCTGAGGCCATCCATAACTATTTTCAAGGCCTGATCTTGTGGCCTGGCACCGTCAGGTTGAGCCGCTGCGCTCGGAGCGCCGGGGCTGCTGGCGGCCAGTCTCGTTGCAGTGCAAAAGAGCTGCGCCCGAGGCCGCAGGCAGGCGGATTGATTATCTGCTGCGAGAAACGGTAGCCTCGACCCGTTCGTATTGTCGCTGTCATGTCCACGCGCCCCGGGCCGGATACCTTGTCCGGCGGTCGGGGATTTGCCGCCGGTAACGAGCGGTCAACAGAATAGTCCCGCCGAATTGCCGAGGGTCATATGGAAACGTTGCTGCTTCCGTTCTCGCCACGCTTCATCGTGCTGACGATCTGCGCCGTGGTGACGGCGCTTCTGGTGGCGGAAGTCATCTTCGATCCCGAATGGTTCGACTATCTGCTGATCCCCATCCTGATCTTCGGCGGGCTCTCGATACTCGGCGTTCGCGACATCCTGCAGAAGCCGCATGCGGTGCTGCGCAACTACCCGATCTCGGCGCATATCCGCTTCCTGCTCGAAGAGATCCGCCCCGAGATGCGCCAGTACTTCTTCGAAAGCGAGAAGGATGGCATGCCGTTCTCGCGCGATACCCGCGCGGTGGTCTATCAACGCGCCAAGATGCAGCTCGACAAGCGCCCGTTCGGCACGCAGGAAGACGTCTATCGCGAGGGCTACGAGTGGATGCATCATTCGGTGTCGCCGAAGATCGCGGCCAACGAGAAATTCCGCGTCACCATCGGTGGCCCGGAATGCACCAAGCCCTATTCGGCCTCTGTGTTCAACATTTCCGCCATGAGCTTCGGCGCGCTGAGCGCCAATGCCGTTCGTGCACTCAATGCCGGCGCCAGGAAAGGCGGCTTTGCCCACGACACCGGCGAAGGCGGTGTCAGCCCCTACCATCGCGAGAACGGCGGTGACATCATCTGGGAGATCGGTTCGGGCTATTTCGGTTGCCGCAACCGCGACGGCAGCTTCAATCCTGAACTGTTCGCCAAGGTCGCCAGCGATGATCAGATCAAGATGGTCGAACTCAAGGTCAGCCAGGGCGCCAAGCCCGGCCATGGCGGCGTGCTGCCGGCTGCGAAAGTGTCGGAGGAGATTTCAAAAATCCGCGGCGTCGACATGGGCGAGGACTGCATCTCGCCGGCGAAACACCGTGAGTTCTCCACGCCGCTGGAGATGATCAAGTTCGTCGGCGAGATGCGCAGGCTTTCCGGCGGCAAGCCGGCCGGCTTCAAGATGTGCATCGGCCACCCCTGGGAGTTCCTTGCGATCTGCAAGGCGATGCTGGAGAGCGGCATCTATCCCGACTTCATCGTAGTCGATGGCAACGAGGGCGGCACGGGCGCCGCGCCGCTGGAATTCATGGATCATCTCGGCATGCCGATGCGCGAGGGCGTCAACTTCGTCCACAACGCGCTGGTCGGCATCAATGCGCGCGACAAGATCAAGATTGGAGCTTCCGGCAAGATCGCGAATGCCTTCGACATGGCGCGCGCGATGGCGATCGGCGCCGACTTCTGCAATTCCGCGCGCGGCTTCATGTTTGCGCTCGGTTGCATCCAGTCCCTGAGCTGCCACACCGACCGCTGTCCGACCGGTGTTGCGACCCAGGATCCGGGCCGCAACCGCGCGCTGGTCGTGCCGCACAAGACCGAGCGCGTTTATAATTATCATCACGCGACCGTGCATGCGCTCGCCGAACTTCTTGCGGCGGCCGGCCTCGAACATCCGAGCGAACTGCGCCCGATGCATTTCTCGCAGCGCATGTCGACGACCGAAGTCTGCTCGTTCGCACGGCTCTATCCGCCGTTGCGTCCGGGAGAACTGCTCGATGGCACCAACGATCCGCGCTTCCGCGACGCCTGGGCGATGGCAAGGGCCGACACGTTCCAGGCAGCGGGGTAGGTCGACGGATCGTTCGTGATCGGTCAGCGCAAGAAGGCGCGTGCCCGTTGACTTATAGGTCTGTCCGGTCTTTATTCGCCGAACGGGGAAAGGCGATCTCCCCGCGAGGCGACATGCCCAAGAATCGCGTCCGCTTTTCACAAGGACGCACCATGTCTTCCTACACCTCAATCTCATCCGACAAACTTTCCCGTCTAATTGGCACTGCCAGGGCGCCGACCCTGATCGATGTTCGCATCGACGAGGACTTCGCTGCCGATCCGCGTCTTATCCCCGGTGCAATGCGGCGTTCGCATCGTGACGTGCAGGACTGGGCGCCGCGGCTGACGGGACAATCCGTTGTCGTCGTCTGCCAGAAAGGGCTGAAGCTCAGCGAAGGCACCGCCGCGTGGCTGCGGCAAAGCGGCGTTGCCGCCGAATCGCTCGAAGGCGGTCATCTTGCCTGGACCGAGAGCCAGAAACCCGCCGTTCCCGCCGACAAGGTCCCGAAGCGTGACGGCCGGGGCCGCACCGTGTGGGTGACGCGCGAGCGGCCCAAGATCGACCGCATCGCCTGCCCATGGCTGATCCGCCGTTTCGTCGATCCGGCGGCCGTGTTCCTCTTCGTGAAATCTTCGGAAGTCGAGGCGGTCGCGGACCGCTTCGAGGCGACGCCCTTCGATATCGAGAATGTGTTCTGGAGCCATCGCGGCGAACTCTGTACATTCGACGTGATGGTCAGGGAATTCGGCCTCTCGACGCCGCCACTGGAGCGGCTCGCGACGATGGTGCGTGCGGCCGATACCGCGCGCCTTGATCTTTCGCCGGAAGCGCCCGGCCTGCTCGCGGCTTCGCTCGGGCTCTCCCGCATGTTCGACGACGACCTCGAACAATTGAATGCGGGCATGCTGCTCTATGACGCGCTCTATCGCTGGTGCCGCGATGCGACGGGAGAAACCCACAACTGGCCGGCCGGCAAGGTGAAGCCGTGACCGATCTCGCAGCAAGCACAAGGACGCAATCGAGCGACCATGCCCATGGCATCCCGTTCCGCGAAGCGCTGATCGTCTGGCTGCGCGTGGCGATCCTCAGTTTCGGAGGACCGGCCGGACAGATTGCCGTCATGCATCGCATCATCGTCGAGGAAAAGAACTGGATCTCCGAGGGCCGTTTCCTGCATGCGCTGAACTACTGCATGCTGCTGCCGGGCCCGGAAGCGCAGCAGCTTGCGACCTATATCGGCTGGCTGCTGCACCGGACGGCCGGGGGTCTGGTGGCCGGCGGGCTTTTCATCCTGCCGGGCATCATCGCGATCATGGCGCTCAGCTACATCTACGCGGCTTTCGGCAATGTCGGCTTCGTCGAGGCGCTGTTCTTCGGCCTGAAGGCGGCGGTGCTCGCCATCGTTATCGAGGCGGTGGCGCGCGTCGGCAAGCGCGCGCTGCGCAACCGCATCATGATCGGGATTGCGGCTCTCGCCTTTGTCGCAATCTTCTTCTTTGCCGTTCCATTTCCTGCGATCGTCATCGCCGCTGGCCTCATCGGGTTTGCCGGTGCGCGGCTTGGCCGCCCGGAATTTGCCGGCGTCGCGCACGGCGGAGGGAAGGAAGCGGCCGTCGTCGACAGCATGCTCGGGGATACCGTCCCCGACCACATCAGGCCCAATGTCGCGCGGACGCTGCGTGTCTCGGCCGTGTGGCTGGCGCTGTGGCTGATTCCCGTCGCGACCCTGATGATTGCGCTCGGGCCGGGCAACGTGTTCAGCCAGATCGCGATCTTCTTTTCCAAGATGGCGATGGTGACGTTTGGCGGGGCCTATGCCGTGCTGGCCTATGTCGCTCAGCAGGCGGCGGATCATTACCACTGGGTGCAGCCGCGCGAGATGCTGGACGGGCTCGGCATGGCGGAGACGACGCCCGGACCGCTGATCATGGTGGTCCAGTTCGTGGGCTTCATGGCCGCGTTCCGCGACGCCGGCGGACTATCGCCGATGCTGGCGGCGACCCTTGGCGGCCTGCTCGCCACCTGGGTGACATTTGTCCCGTGCTTCCTCTGGATCTTTGCCGGCGCGCCCTACATCGAGACGCTGCGCGGCAACAGGGCGCTGGCAGGCGCGCTGTCCGCGATCACGGCCGCGGTCGTCGGCATCATCCTGAACCTGTCGATCTGGTTCGCGCTGCATACCATGTTCCGCCAGACCTTCGAGGTGAGGGGTTTCGGCTTTGCGTTCGACGCCCCCGTGCTTGCGAGCGTCGATATCCCCGCGCTTGTTCTGTCGATTGCGGCTGCGACCGCGATCTTCCGCTTCAAGCTTGGGATGCTGACGGTGCTTGCGGCGTCCTGCATGGCCGGCGTTCTGCTGCGGCTGACGGGTCTGATCTGAAGTGGAGCAGTGGATGATTCGACTGACTTTTGCGGGATTTCTCCGGACCACTGTTTTTCTCGCGGTCCTGGCGGGGCCGTCATCGGCTCTGCGCGCGGGTGAGGCGGCTGCCGAAAGAACCATCGTATTCGTCTGTTTGCACGGAGTGGTGAACAGCCAGATGGCGGCGGCGTATTTCAACAAGGTTGCAAAGGAGAAGGGACTGCAGTTCGCGGCCGTTTCCCGCGGCCTGGACGACAGGTATCGCACAGTTCCCGTCCAAATCCGGGATGGGCTCGCGCTTGACGGGTTGCAGCCCGCCAACGAGCCGCGTCAGTTGACGGTGGATGATGCCGGCCGGGCGAGCCATGTACTGGCTTTCGACACGGTTCCGCCGGAGCGAGCGGGCCAGGCCAGGGTGACCTATTGGGCCGGCGTTCCGATAGGCATCGACAATTACGAGACCACGCGTGACGCGATCGTACGCCGCGTCGACGCGCTCGTTGAGGCGATCGAGAAAGAAACGAGCAAGTAATGAGAGTGATGCCGGCCGATTGACAGTGCCGGAACGGAATTCTGTCATCTTCGTTCAGATAAGCGTCAACGGACCTCTCAATACTGGATCACCGACCGCACGCCGACTACCACGGCATTCCGGATCGGCACGGTCGGCGAACTCGGTTCGGCGACGTGCCCGCCGGGATGGAAGATCATCTGGGCGGTCGGATAGATCGTCCAGCCGGGCACGATCGCCGCACCATAAGTCAATTCGAAGGAGAGCTCGTAGTCACGCAACGGCACTGGAAGTCCGGTGAACTGCCGGATATCTCGATCGAGCGCCCGCGCGCGGTTCGACATGTGCGAGTAGAGGAACGAGGCGCCAAAAATATCCGCCGGGCGCGCGGGGAGCATGCCCGCAAAGATGATGCCGCCGTCGAGATAGAAATCGTTCAGGCTTCGATCGGACGGGCTGTAGGCGGCACGGCTAAACATCGCCACACCGGAATTCACGTCGCCGCCGGGCGGCCGGTACAATTGCTGGTCGAAGACGGCATAGA
>JAHCKB010000076.1 GCA_026125985.1 Bradyrhizobium sp. | reverse complement strand
GACGTCTCGCTGGAGGTCGCCGCGGGCGAGTTCCTTGCCATCGTCGGCGGCTCCGGCTCGGGCAAGACCACGCTGCTGCGGCTGGCGAACCGGCTGATCGAGGCGGATGGCGGCAGCATCACGGTGGAAGGCGAGGACGTCCGCTCGGCCGATCCGATCCAGCTGCGGCGGCGCATCGGCTACGTATTCCAGAGCGGGGCGCTGTTTCCGCATATGACGGTGGCCGACAATATCGGCATCACGCCGCGCCTGCTCGGCTGGCCGGCGCAGGAGATCTCCGGACGCATCGACGAGCTGCTCGATCTGGTGCGGCTGGAGCGCGGACCCTATCGCGACAGGCTGCCGCACGAACTTTCCGGCGGCCAGCGCCAGCGTGTCGGGGTAGCGCGCGCCCTCGCCGCCAGGCCGCACATCGTGCTGATGGACGAGCCGTTCGGCGCGCTCGATCCGCTGACCCGCGATGCGTTGGGCGACGACTATCGCGAACTGCACAACAAGCTCGGACTGACCACGGTCATGATCACCCACGACATGACCGAGGCGATCCTGCTCGCCGACCGCATCGCCGTGATGCGATCGGGCAAACTACTGGCGCAGGGCACACCGGCGGAACTCGCCGCAAGCCGTGACGAATATGTCGGCGAGCTCCTGCGCACGCCGAGGCGGCAGGCGGACCGGCTCCATGAGAGGCTGTCGCGAGGTAGCGCATGAGCCTCCTCACCGATCCGCGCTGGGGCGAGGCATTGGCGAATCTGTCCGACTATCTCGGCAACCACGTGCGCGTCAGCATCACCGCGCTTGCGCTCGGACTTGCGGCAAGCTTGCCGCTTGCGATCCTCTCCCGCAATCGCCCCGCGCTGCGCGGCGCGCTGCTCGGGCTTGCCAGCATCGTGCAGACCGTGCCGGGACTGGCGCTGCTCGCGCTGTTCTATCCATTGCTGCTCGCATTGGCCTCCGTCACGCTGTCCTGGTTCGGCTTCTCCTTCTCGGCTTTCGGCTTCCTCCCCGCGGTGCTGGCGCTGGCGCTCTATTCCATGCTGCCGGTGCTGCGCAACACGATCACTGGACTGAACGGCGTCGATCCCGGTCTGCTCGAGGCCGCGCAGGGCGTCGGCATGACACCGCGGCAGTCGCTCGTGATGGTGGAATTGCCGCTGGCGCTGCCGGTAATGATGGCCGGCATCCGCACCGCGGCAGTCTGGGTGATCGGGACAGCGACGCTGTCGACTCCGATCGGACAGACCAGCCTCGGCAACTACATCTTTGCCGGATTGCAGACGCAAAACTGGGTGTTCGTGCTGTTCGGCTGCATCGCCGCGGCCGCGCTGGCGCTGCTGGTCGACCAGTTGCTGGCACTGATCGAAAACGGGTTGCGCAATCGCAGCAAGCTGCGCACATCGCTCGGCGGCATCGGGATTGCCGCGCTGATCGCAGCCACGCTGGCGCCGACCCTGGCGCGAACTTCGCCGAGCTATGTCGTCGGCGCGAAGACCTTTGCCGAGCAATATGTGCTGTCGGCACTGATGACCCAGCGGCTGCGGGCCACCGGGCTTTCGGCGACGACCCGCGAAGGGCTCGGCTCCAACGTGATCTTCGATGCGCTCGCCTCAGGGGATATCGACGTCTATGTCGACTATTCCGGCACGCTGTGGGCCAACCAGTTCCACCGCACCGACATGAAGCCGCGCAAGGAACTGCTGACCGAGCTGAAGACGATGCTGGCAAGGCAGAACGTAACCCTGCTCGGCGAACTCGGTTTCGAAAACGCCTATGCGCTGGTGATGCCGCGCCGGCGCGCTGCCGAGCTCGGCATCAAGAGCTTCGCCGATCTTGCCGCGCACGCACCGGCCATGTCGATAGCAGGAGACTACGAGTTCTTCTCGCGGCCGGAATGGGCGGCGATCCGGAAGGCCTACGGGCTCTCATTCCGGACCCAGCGTACGATGCAACCGGATTTCATGTATGCGGCAGCCGCTTCCGGCGAGGTCGACGTGATCGCGGGCTACACCAGCGACGGACTGATCGCGAAATACGATCTCGTCGCGCTAGAGGATCCCGGGCACGCGATCCCGCCCTATGACGCCATACTGCTGCTCGCGCCCAGGCGCGCGGGCGATGAGAAACTGAAAGCCGCGCTGCAGCCGCTGCTGGGCAGGATCGATATTGCCGCGATGCGCGAAGCCAACCTGCGCACAGCGGGCAATGACACATCATCCTCGCCGGATGCGGTGGCGCGGTGGCTGTGGGAGAAGGTCGGCGGCCGTTGATGAGGGTCATGATGACCGGCTCGTCCGGCGCATCCACGCCTTGTTCTCATTCTCCCGTCGGCCAAGCCGGACCTGACGGTCAACGCTGCAGTCGCGCTGCCTCGCGGATGTCCGTCGGTGTGACGCCATACTTTCTGCGAAAGGCGCGGTTGAAATAGGACAGATCGCCGAAGCCGGCTTCATATGCGATCGTGCTGATCATGTGGTCCAACAGTCTCGGATCGCCCAGCATGCGATATGCCCGTGCAAGTCTTTCCGACAGCACGAAATCGGTGAATGTCGTGCCGTCGCCGTCGAACAGCTTGCGCAGGTAGCTCGAAGAAATGCCGTGACGCGCTGCAACGATGTCGGCCGAAAGATCGTGCTGCCCGATATTGTCCAGGATATCCGCCTTGATAGCACGCAAGCGCGCCGCTCGCAGGCCCCTGCCTTTGGCCGTCTCCGCAGCGTCCCGCGTCGCGCCGAGCGTAAGAGCTACAAGATCGTAAATATGATTGATCGCCGAGTGCTGGAATTCGGGGTTCATCACGTCGTGCTCGGTGTCTAGCGTCAGCAGATAAGAGGTCAACAAGCGCAGCGCCAATGACGATTGTGGAACGCGACATCGCATGTTCTGTTCCAGGTTGCGGGTCGAACGCGTCAGCGCCGTCAGCGGGATGGCCAGACTGACGAAGTGCGAGTCCGACGGAACGACCGAAATGCTCGGTTCGGCACTCGAGATCAGGACGGCGTCGCCTTGACCGAGCCTCGCATCCTGATCCCGCTGCGAAATCACGGCCTCGCCCGCCACCGCAACTGCAAGAATGAGATCGTCATTGCCGTCCGCGATCAGACTCCGATCGCGGGTCAGCCGATTCGGCGCGGTGACGATCGAGGACATCGCCAGGCCGGGCAGCACACGAATGCGCGCCTCGCAGTGGAACGGCGCCTCGGAGAGCGGCTCCATGTCGAGCCGCATCATCGTGCGCCCGCATAGCTCGCGCCAGATCGTCAGGCCATCCGGTTCGGACAGATCGTCAGTCGAGAATCGCAACGTCCCGGAAGCGTCGGGAGCGAAATTGGGGCCCGTCATGCACCACCTCTTCCGCGCAGCTTCACGCAGGTCGGAAGGAGTTGCGCCCCGCGCGAACTGCGAAGCGTCATTGCATTATTCTTGGCCACGGATTCCCCTTTGCCGCCCGTCCAATGTCGAGGGGTTGTCGCGCGATTGCAACAGCAGGTTCAGATTCCCGAGTGAGTGCCGCGCAGTCCTATTGGCGTGGCGCACAGTCCAAGAACGACGACGTGCGTGGGCATCAACTTTGCAGATGACGTGTCGCGCATCTGCAACAGCCGGTCGAATTGCACAGCGAGTAGCGCACAGTCCTGCTTGGAGTGTCGCACAGCCCAAGTGCCGCAGACGGGCGACCACTAACTTACGAATCTCATCTTGAGGAGCTGCTTCATCATGTTACGTCGACTTGCGCTTGCGGCGCTCATTGCAGCATCCGTCTGCGGACACGCACACCCGGGGACCGCCGGCGAGATTCCCCGGCCACTGCAGTGGAACGGCTTCTATGTCGGCGGCCATTTCGGCGGTCTCTGGAATTCCGGCGGCGTGACGCAGGAGCCCCTCAACGGCGTTGCCGACTTCTATTTTATCGGCAATGTGATCTCGCCAGCGCCGATTGGCGGGGACAAGGGCATCATGGGTGGTGCCCAGATCGGCTACAACAGCCAGACGGGATGGCTGGTCTATGGCGCAGAGGCCGACCTGTCCGCCGTGCAGATCGGCGGGTCCAATGCCAGAAGCGAGCCATTTTGGCTTGGCCTGATCATTGATACCACGGCTGAGCGCAAACTCTCGGCGTTCGCCACGCTGCGCGGACGTCTTGGCGTCATGCCGCTCGAGCGGGTGCTGTTATACGCTACGGGCGGCCTGGCGTGGGGTCGGGCAACGCTGGCCAACAGCTTTACGCTGATGCAGGGCGGCGTTCCCATTTGCGCCGCGGCCACGGGGGAGTGCGCGTCGGCCAGCACCAGCACATGGCTCACGGGCTGGACTCTCGGCGGCGGGCTCGAACTGGCCATCGACAACAATTGGAGCGTGAAGTTCGAAGGTCTCTATTACGACCTCGGCACGCTCCGTCATACCTATGACGAGCCGGCGGCCGGAAACAACAACGCCATATTTGGCGCCTCCGCCGATTTCAAAGGCAGCATCGCTCGTTTCGGCGTGAACTATCGCTTCAACTGAGCGCGGCCGGGCCGTGGAACAGCGTGGCTACAGCCCCTTGATCAGTCCCGCCTCGATCAGCAGCCGGTTGAAGCGTCGCGCCTCGGCGCCGTCCTTGCAGGTGTAGAACCGGCCCTTGCAGCGGAGCATGATGTTCTTCTGCTCCTCGAACGAAGGATCGAGCGGGATGCCGGCGGCCTCCTGCACCACCAGCGGCAGATAGGGTGCGTCGACCGCGTCCATCACCGTCGGGCTCTTCACCGGCTGGAAGTTGACGGCATCGATCGCGTAGTAGGTCGTGAAATAGCTGGGATCGTAGCTGTCGAACTTGCGGGCGATGCTGGCCTCATCGAGGCCGGGATCGAGCAGGCTCGAGGAGAATTCCGGCTGATGGTCGCCATAGCGCACGATCAGGAACGGCTGATCGGGGAATTTCTTCTTCAACTCGGCGACAAAGTTCCGATAGTGCGCGGCGCTCAGGGTCTGCCGGCGCAGATACTCGTCGACCACGGGCGCGTTGCCCGGCGGACGCCATGACGGCAGGAGGTCGGGGCGATATCTGGTCTCCCACGGGAAGTGATTGGCGGCGAGATAGACGAAGGCAAACAGCGGCGCCTTGGGCGACTGCTCGGCGATCAGTTTGACCGCCTTGTCGTAAAAGAAGCTGTCGGGCTCGATGCCCTTGGCGCCGAGTTTGCGGGCGTCGTAGAAGTGCTCAATGCCGGTCGTGGTGTGGAAGCCGCGTGCGCTCATGAAGGCGCCATAGGCGGGATAAAGCGACGCGGTATCATAGCCGCAGCGGCGCAGCGCCATCGGCAGGCCGCGCACGACCCGGCCGGAAGCAATCCGGGTGACGAAATAGGAGAAGCGGCCGAACGAGCGCGAGGAAAGACCTGCGAGCACATTGTATTCCGCAAGCCAGCTTGCACCGCCGCTGCTCTCGGTGAGAAACCTGCGTTGCTTGCCGTCAAAGGACCTGAAGTGGCTGCCATAGCCCGCCGGCACCTTGACGTCGGGCGCCTGGCGGATGTCCCAGCTACTCTCGTCGTGAATCAGGATGATGTGCGGACGGCGGCCGGCGACCTGACAGGAATCCACCGGCGGCACCTTCAGCTTTTCGGCGAGCGACGCGTCGGACTGCATGAAGCCATGGCTAGCAAAGTCGGAAACCGCGGTCACGCCAGACAGTGCGAATTTCGAGAGATAGCCTTCGTCGTAATAGCCGCGCCAGTCTTCGCCCGGCCAGACCGCGGCGCACCCCGTCAGCGCGGCGAGGCAGGCGAGCAGGCCTGCGGCGGCCGGCAGGCGGCGGATACGGAAGGGATCGAGCCACCACAGCGCGTACATCAGCGGCAGGATCACGATGGCGGCCAGCACCACGCTCCAGCGCAGGTTCGGGAAGATCGTAAACAGGAAGGCCGCAGTGTCACGGTCGATCAGAATCAGGTCGACGAAATTTGCCGTCATCTGCACGACGTCGTGCTTCAGCCGCGACAGCAACACCAGCACCACGACCAGTGTCAGCGACAGCGCGCCCGACAACGCCGGCCGGCGCAGCCATACGATGAAGAAGAAATTGAGAGTGCCCCAGGCCAACAGGAAAGCGGCGCGCGAACTGAAATCGGTTTCGGTCCGCAGCATGATGGCTGCAGCCGCCAGATGCGGCATGGCCACCGCAAAGAGCCGCCAATAGCCGATGGCGGCAAGCCCCCGGACGGCAACGGTGGTGGCGGTGGGACCGGAATTCGGCGCAGGCGCCATGGATTGAGGACGCAACACGACCCGGCACACTGCCAAGGCCTTGGCTGGCGACGGCCAGGAGGCAACCGCTGCGGCCGGATTTCGCAGCGCGTCACAAAACCGTAGTGGAAACGTCATGAACTGGCAATGAATTGGCCATCAGACCTTTGGCCGCGCCCCGTCCCTACTCGCCGTCGACTGCGGCGCCGTGCAATGCCCGACACGAACGGGTCGAGGACCGCGTCGGCGGCTCAGGCCTTCGGCGGCATCAACCCGAGGCGTCCAGCGATGATCCTGTCCATGACGCGCTTGGGCAGCACCGCCGCCAGAAGATATCGCATCCGGTCGGGCGCAATGTGGTAGCGCACCTTGGGATTGGGCAGGGTCAGCGCGTCATGGACGCGCTCGGCGATGGTCTCGGCCGGCAGCCCGATCGCCTCGAGATGTTGCATATAGGCCGTGACTTTCTGCAGAGCCGGCAGATAGGGTGAGTTCTGGTAACGCGAGAGGTCCGCGGCTTCCTGGCCCTTGCTCCAGATCGGCGTTTTCACCGGTCCTGGCGCGACGACGACCACGTCGATGCCGAACAGCATCAGTTCGCGGCGCAGGCTTTCCGAAAAACCCTCGATCGCATGCTTGGAGGCGCAATAGGCCGAGGTCAGCGGATTGCCGTTCTTGCCGGCGACGGACGAGATCATGACGATCCGACCCGGTGAGCCTTTCAGCGTAGCGTCGGCGCCGAGCAGCGGCGCAAAGGCCTGGGTCACGATGATCGGACCGATGACATTGACGTCCATCTGACGGCGGAATTCATCTGCCGACAACCCCAGCACGGGGCCGGCGACCGCGATCCCGGCATTGTTGACGAGACCGGCGAGTCTCTCACCGCCAAGCGCTTCACGTACCTCGCGCGCGGCAGCGAGCACCGCGGGCTCGTCGGTGACGTCGAAGACCAGCGGTGTGAAATTGGACCCGAATTCGCTTCTGAGCCGATCCGCGTCGGCCTGCTTGCGTACGCTTCCGAACACGCGAAAGCCCCGTTCCAGCAGCAACTTTGCGGTGGCCCAGCCGATGCCGGTAGACGCACCGGTGATGACGACGGATTTCATGAACGCTCCCTCCCCTATGGCTCGTTGCCATGCCTGCATGGCGCACCCGAGACGCAAGGCCGATGCTCTCTGGTTAACGTTTCGTTGCTTTGATTAAAGAAATCCGTCGAAACGCAAGCGCATGTTAAGCGTGCCACCACTCAGTATTTCTACGTGGCCCACATTTAACGCAGCGTAAGGCCGGCACTGCAATGCTTCGCCCAAAGCGGCCCAAAGCAACACCCAAGAACAACAACTAGGCTGATCCAGTGCAACAGCCCGTTTCTTCAATTATTTCCGAGCTAGAGGATGCCGTTTCAAGCGGATCCTCGGCCAAGCGCATCTCGACGCTCAGGCGGGTCACCGATCTCTTCCTGCATGACGGCGAACGGCTCAACGACGAACAGGTCAAGGTGTTCGACGATGTGCTCTGTTTCCTGGTCGCGCGGGTCGAAACCCGGGCGCGGGCCGAACTCGCCAAGCGCCTCGCGCCGGTCGACTATGCCCCCTTCGAGGTGATCCAGCATCTTGCTTTCGACGATGAAATCGCCGTCTCCGGCGACGTACTGACCAATTCCAGCCGGCTGGGCACCGAAACGCTGGTCAAGATTGCCAGCACCAAGAGCCAGGAGCACCTGCTGGCGATCTCCGCGCGCGCCAACCTGCCGGAGGCTGTCACCGACGTGATCGTCGACCGCGGCGAAACCAGGGTGATCCGGCGGCTCGCCAACAACGCCAGCGCCCGGTTCTCCGAAGCCGGCTATTCCGGCATGGTCGCCCATGCCGAGCGCGACGACGAGCTGACCGAGATCCTGGGCCTGCGGCTGGACCTGCCCGTCCAGTTTCTCCGCGACCTGCTGCGCCGTGCCAAGGATGCCGTCCGCGAGCGCCTGCTGGCCATCGCCCCCCAGTCGGTCCGCGACGAGATTCAGCGCGTGCTGGCCGAGATCGGCGGACGCGAGCCGGAAGCGCCTGCCCGTGACTTTTCCAACGCCGAGGAACTCGTCAAGCTGATGAAGGATCTGAACGAGCTCGACGAAAGCGCAATCCTCAAATTCGTCGGCGCCGGCAAGTTCGACGAGGTCTCGGCCTCGCTCGCCCTCCTGAACGATATTCCGACGCCGCTGGTGGCGCGGGTCGTGGAAGGTCCTCGGGCCGATCTGCTGCTGATCCCCTGCAAGGCCGCCGGGCTCAACTGGAAGGTCGTCGAAAGCATTCTCAACAATCGTCCGGTCAAGCCGGCGATCGACCAGAAGACGCTTTGGCAGGCCCAGCGCGACTTCGGCCGCCTGACACCGGAGACCGCCCAGCGCACCGTGCGGTTCTGGCAGCTCCATAACCGGATCGAGAAGTAGGTCCTGTCTGGCGCGAACACCGCGCAAGAATCTGGATCAGCTCTCAGCGCTTGCCATCATCATGCACCGGATGAACTTCCGGCGCGTTGCCGCAAGCCAAGAATACAGATGAATCTTCCGAGCTTGGACTCGGAAACTATTCGGTTTTTGTGTGTCGAAAGATTCGCGCGAACGGCTTCACACCAAGAATGTGCATGAAGTCTCAGTTCTTTGTTCCAACAAGAACGAGCGGCTCGCCGAGAAATCGGATCAACCACGAAAAAGGGCGAGACCGCCTTGCGATCTCGCCCGATCATGCCGTGTGAGCTTTAAGATTTCGTGTCGGCCTCAGTTCTTGCTCTTGTCGACCAGCGCGCCCTTCTTGATCCACGGCATCATGTCGCGGAGCTTCGCGCCGACTTCCTCGATCGGATGTTCGGCGAGCTTGGCGCGGGTCGCCTTGAACGAGGTCTGGTTGACCTTGTTCTCCAGCATCCAGTCGCGGGCGAACTTGCCGCCCTGGATGTCGGCCAGCACCTTGCGCATCTCCTTCTTGGTCTCGTCGGTGATGATGCGCGGGCCGGTGACGTACTCGCCGTATTCGGCGGTGTTGGAGATCGAGTAGTTCATATTGGCGATGCCGCCCTCATAGATGAGGTCGACGATCAGCTTCACCTCGTGCAGGCACTCGAAATAGGCCATCTCCGGGGCATAGCCGGCTTCGACCAGGGTCTCGTAGCCGCCCTTGATCAGCTCGACCAGGCCGCCGCAGAGCACCACCTGCTCACCGAACAGGTCGGTCTCGCACTCTTCCTTGAAGGTGGTCTCGATGATGCCGGCGCGGCCGCCGCCGATGGCCGACGCATAGGACAGGCCGAGGTCGTGGGCGTTGCCCGAGACGTCCTTGGCAATTGCGATCAGGCAGGGCACGCCGCCGCCGCGCTGGTATTCCGAGCGCACGGTGTGGCCGGGGCCCTTCGGCGCAATCATCAGCACGTCGAGGTCGGCGCGGGGGTCGAGCAGGTTGAAGTGGACATTGAGGCCGTGGGCAAACACCAGCGCCGCCCCCTTCTTCATGTTGTCGTGCAGGTGCTCGCGGTAGATATCGCCCTGCAGCTCGTCCGGGGTCAGCATCATGACGAGGTCGGCCCATTTGGCGGCTTCGGCGACTTCCAGCACCTTGAAGCCGGCGTTTTCCGCCTTCTTGGCCGAGGCCGATCCCTTGCGCAGCGCAATGGCGACTTCCTTGACGCCGGAATCCTTGAGGTTCAGCGCATGGGCATGGCCCTGGCTGCCGTAGCCGACGATGGCGACCTTCTTGCCCTTGATCAGGTTCAGGTCGGCGTCGCGATCGTAATAAACACGCATAGTCGTTTCCTCTTGAGGGGGCCGGAAATCGGCCGATAAATCAGGCTGTTGGAGGCAGAACCGCCGGGGCGCCCGCGAAATTCCGGCCGTTGTCTAGAGCATTTTCGCCGCGAGGGGAAATCCGTTTATGCATGGCGCGGTGCGGCATCATGCGTCCATGAACACGGGGTAGAGGGAGGCGAGCAGCAACAGGGCCATCACCACGTTGAAGGCCCGCACCGCCCTGGGCGAGGTCAGAATCGGCCGCAGAGCCGTGCCGAACAGGGCCCAGACCACGGTCGACATGGCTCCCATGGCGAGGCTGATCACGGTCTGGATCAGGATATTCCAGGGAAAGTTGGCGATCGCCGCATAGGCGGTGATGGTGCCGATCACCATCACCCAGCCCTTGGCGTTGACCCACTGGAACATGGCCGCGCCCCAGAAAGTCATGGGGCGACCCCGATTGTCCTGCTCGGGGGCCGACGGCTCGGCCATGCCGATGTGCCAGGCGAGGTACACCAGGTAGGCCGCGCCGACATATTTCAGAATGGTCTGCAACACGGGATAGGCGATGAAGATGGTGCCGAGCCCCAGTCCAACGGCCGCAACCATGAAGGCAAAGCCGACCGTGATGCCGGCGATATGCGGGATGGTACGGCGGAAGCCGTAAGTCAGGCCCGACGACAGCAGCATGATGTTATTCGGCCCGGGCGTGAAGAACATCACCAGTGCGAACATCAGGAAAGCCACGAGAAGGGAGTTCGACATGACGCGATCCCCTCACGCGGTCTTCGGCAGCGCCTGTGGGCGCTTTGCCAGCAGCATGACGGCAATACCGCCGATCACGGTGAGCATTCCGGCGAGCCGCAGCCGGCCGAAGGTTTCGCCGAACACGATGCTGGAGGCGGCTGAGCCCACGAACGGCACCAATAATGCGAACGGCACGACCTGGGCGGCCGGATAGTCCCGCAAGAGCCGACCCCACAGCCAATAGGCGATGCTGGTCGAGACACCGCCGAGGAACAGCAGGCAGGCGAGGCCCGTCAGCGAGATGTGCGTCAGCGCATGCCATGTCGGCTGCGGGCCATTGCTGACCAGCGCCAGGGTGAACAGCGGCACGGCGGCGGCAAGGCACAGCCAGGCGAACAGGTCGAACATGCGCGCGCCTTGCGCGCGACGCAGGGCCAGATTGCCGACGGCAAAGCTCACCGGCGAGATCATCAGCACGGCAAAAGCAGCGACACTGAAATCGTAGCCGACGGTGCCCGCGATCATCAGCAGGCCGATCGTGGCGATGGCGACGCCCGCGGTCTGCGTGCGGGTCGGCAGTTCACGGAAAACCAGCGCCGCGAAGGCAATGGTGAACAGCGCCTGGCTCTGCACGATCACCGACGACAATCCGACCGGCACGCCGTGGGCAATTGCAAAGGCCTGGGCAAGAAACTGACCGAGGAACAGCGAGAGGCTGATTGCGATCAGGAGCGGCCACGACACGTCAGGCCTGCGCACGAACAGGCAGGGAATGGCCGCAATCGAGAACCGCAGCGCCGTCATCAGTTCCGGCGACAGTTCATCGAGCGCGATCCGGCTTGCCACGAAGGCAAGCCCCCAGATCACCGCCACCAGGACAGCGATAAAGACGTCGGCCGGTTTCATATGTTGGCTCTGCCAGGGAACTGAGGTTTTCAGTCTTCAGCTCTGTTCGCCGGCTTTCGGTTTTCGCAGGAGATAGGTGCCGTGAAGAGGGGCGTGATAATCCACCGATACGGTGTGGAAGCCTGCATCGGTCAGCATCCGTTCGATCACCCAGGCGAAGGTCGAGTACTCGTCGCGCATGTGGGTGATGACGCTTTCGCGGTCGAATTCGTGGTTCTTGATGGAGAAATCTGCCCAGCTTTCGACGTCGCGCTCGATACCGTCGGGCATGCTGACGAACACGATGTCGCGCAGATAAAAGCTCGCGCCGGGCTTCAGCGCATTGAAGATGCGGGTCAGCGCCACCGCCTTCCAGAAGTCGGGCAGATGATGCAGCGCGAACTCGGAGACGATGAGATCGTAGGAGTTCGGCTTGTAGGCGAAGCTGAGCAGCCCCGCAAATTGCGTGCGGATCTTGACCTTGCGGTCGCGCGCCAGGATGTCGGCGAGCGCCAGCATGGCCGGTGAGATGTCGATCGCGTCAACCTCGGCGCCCATCGCTGCCGCCTCACAGGCCAGCACGCCGTTGCCACAGCCGATATCGGCGATGCGCCAGCCCGGTTTCAGGCCCAGCATGGTCAGCGCAGAATGCGCGCGGCTGTCGCTGTTGTCGTGGCGGTCATAGAGCGCGGCGACAGCGGAGTCGATGCCGACCCGCCGCCGTTCGGTATAGTACCAGTCGCGCGCCAGCATGAATCACATCCCTTCCGGCCCGCGTCCGATTGCGGCAACGCCGGTGCGCGACACCTCGACAAGGCCGAGCGGGCGCATCAGGTCGATGAACTGGCTGATCTTGGCGGAATTGCCTGTGATCTCGAACACAAAACTCTCGATGGTGGCATCGATAACGCGGGCACGGAACGCGTCCGCCAGCCGGAGCGCCTCGACGCGCTGGTCGCCGGCCCCGCGCACCTTGACCATGGCAAGCTCGCGCTCCATCGAGCGGCCTGTCAGCGTCATGTCGACGACGCGAAAGACCGGAACCATGCGGTCGAGCTGGTGCTTGATCTGCTCGATCACCATCGGCGTACCTGTCGTGACGATAGTGATGCGCGAGAGATGCTTCTGGCTCTCGGTCTCCGAGACCGTGAGGCTGTCGATATTGTAGCCGCGACCGGAGAACAGGCCGATCACGCGCGCAAGCACGCCGGGCTCGTTCTGCACCAGAACCGAGAGCGTGTGCGTCTCGTTCGGCTCGTGGCGCTCCTCGATGAAATAGGCGGATGCCGGCTGGTTGGCGGCCTGATTGGCAGGCTGGTTCATTGTCGTCCCCTTCAAGCTTCTTACGCCACCGCCCGCTCGCCGGGCGCAGCCGTGCCGTCCGCTCCAACCCATCGCTGGAACAGGTCGAAATCGATATTGCCGCCGCTCAGGATCAGGCCGACGCGCCTGCCCGCAAGCTTGCCCTTTTCGGACAATGCAGCGGCGAGCGCTGCCGCACCGGCGCCTTCGGCGAGGTTGTGCGTATCGGTCCAGTAGGCGCGGATCGCCGCGCCGATCTCCGCGTCGCTCACCTGCACAATACGGGCAGCGCCCTTGCGGATGATCGCGAAAGCTCCCTCATCCGGAATTCGCGTCGCCATGCCATCGGCCAGCGTGTTGCTGGTCTCTGTCGTGACAATGTGCCCCGCTGCAAAGGACAGCGCATAGGATGGCGCTTCGGTCGACTGCACGCCGACGATCTCGGTCTTCCGGCCCAGCAGATCGCGGGCGAGGATACAGCCGCAGATGCCGGAGCCCTGCCCGATCGGCACATAGATCACGTCGAGATCGGGCGCGGCACGCAGCAGCTCGAGCGCGTAGGTAGCGACCCCGAGCACGAGGTCGCGATGGAACGCCGGCACCATGTGCAGCCCCGCCCGCGCGGCATGGCGCACCGCTTCCTCGCGCGCGGCCTGGAAATCCTCGCCGTGCTCGACCAGCTTGGCGCCGAACGCCTGCATGGCGCGATTCTTCTCGACCGAATTGCCATGCGGCACATAAATCGTCGCCGCAATGCCGGCGCGGCTCGCGGCAAAGGCCAGGCTCTGGCCGTGATTGCCGCGGGTGGCCGAGATGATGCCGGGCACGCCGGGCTGCTCGCGCTTGAGCCGGTCGAGATAGGCGAGCCCGCCGCGCACCTTGAAGGCCCCGATCGGCGTGTGGTTCTCGTGCTTGACCACGACCGAGGTGCCGAGCCGCTGCGCCAGCAGCGGCCAGGCATGCGCCGGCGTCGGCGGCACTGCTGCCCCGACGATCGCGTGAGCGCGTTCCAGCTCGGCGAGATCAAACATGTGCTGTCCTCACACCAGCGCCTTGCCGCCGGCGAAAGCGGTGGCGGTGGCTTGGTCGGTGGCCTCTTCCGGCAGCAGCATCTCGTTATGCGCTTTCCCTGAGGGAATCATCGGGAAGCAGTTTTCCAGTGCAGCGACGCGGCAGTCGAACAGCACCGGACGCTTCACCTTGATCATCTCGGCGATGGCACCATCGAGATCGGAAGGCTTGGTCGCCTGCAGGCCGACGCAACCATAGGCCTCCGCGAGCTTAACGAAATCCGGCAGCGCCTCCGAATAGGAATGCGACAGGCGGTTGCCGTGCAGGAGCTGCTGCCACTGCCGCACCATGCCCATATACTGGTTGTTGAGGATGAAGATCTTGATCGGCAGCTCGTACTGAACGGCCGTGGACATTTCCTGGATCGTCATCTGCACGGAGGCATCGCCGCCGATGTCGATGACGAGGCTGTCGGGATGAGCGACCTGAACGCCGATCGCCGCCGGCAGGCCGTAGCCCATGGTGCCGAGACCGCCCGATGTCATCCAGCGATGCGGCTCCTCGAAGCCGTAGAACTGCGCGGCCCACATCTGGTGCTGGCCGACTTCGGTGGTGATGTAGGTATCCTTGCCGCGGGTCGCCTCGAACAGGCTCTGGATCGCCTGCTGCGGCAGGATGATGTCGTTGTTCTTCTTGTAGGACAGCGAATTGCGCGCGCGCCATTGCGCGATCTGCTGCCACCACGCCTTGATGTCGGGCTTCTTCGCCTCCGCCTTGAACACCTGCAGCAGGTCGGCGAGCACATTGGCGGCGTCGCCGATGATCGGCACGTCGACACGGATGTTCTTGTTGATCGAGGAAGGATCGATGTCGATGTGGATTTTCTTCGAGCCCGGCGAGAAGGCGTCGGTGCGCCCGGTGATGCGGTCGTCGAAGCGCGCGCCGACGCAGATCATGACGTCGCAATCATGCATGGCCATGTTGGCTTCCAGGTGCCGTGCATGCCGAGCATGCCCATCCACTGCGGATCGGCCGCCGGGAAGGCGCCGAGACCCATCAGCGTCGAGGTGATCGGGAAGCCGGTGGTCTTGACCAGTTCGCGCAGTACCTGGCTGGCATGCTTGCCGGAATTGATGACGCCGCCGCCGGTGTAGAAGATAGGCTTCTTGGCGCGCGCCATCAGTTCGACCGCGGCCTTGATCGCCGCGCTGTCGCCCTTCACCTTCGGGTGATAGCCGGTGTGCGGGAATTCCTTCGGCACCGAATAGGTGCCGGTGGCGAACTGCACGTCCTTGGGGATGTCGATGACCACCGGACCGGGCCGGCCGCTGGCGGCGATATGGAACGCCTCGTGCAGGATGCGCGGCAGGTCCTCGACGCGCTTCACCAGGTAATTGTGCTTGGTGCAGGGCCGGGTGATGCCGACCGTGTCGCATTCCTGGAAGGCGTCGTTGCCGATGAGATGCGTCGGCACCTGGCCGGTGATGCAGACCAGCGGGATGGAGTCGCACAACGCGTCGGTCAGGCCGGTGACGGCATTGGTGGCGCCGGGGCCGGACGTCACC
>JAHCKB010000075.1 GCA_026125985.1 Bradyrhizobium sp. | reverse complement strand
ATCCCCAGCCTTCTCCTTCCGAGCGCGCGCGGCTCACCAACGCCCAGGGCCGCGCGCGCAAGTCATCTCTCTGCCGTCAATGCGAGCGGAGCGAAGCAATCCGCCTTTCCTTCCAGGGACATATGGATTGCTTCGTCGCTTTGCTCCTCGCAATGACGGGAAACGTTGATGCAATGAATCGCCTGATGCTCCCTTTCCTCTTCGCCCTCGTCGGCCTGATCCTGTTCGGACAAGGCGCCTATATCCATGCCAAGGCGCTGCTGGCGCAGGTGCTGCTGGAGCGCGCTTTTGCCGAGACGCTTGCGACCGGCCGCAACGTCAAGCCGTGGTCATGGGCGGACACCTGGCCGGTGGCTCGGATCGAGGTCAAACGAATCGGCGCCAGCGCGATCGTGCTCTCGGGTTCCAGCGGCCAGGCACTGGCCTTCGGTCCCGGCCACGTCGAATTCACGGCTGATGCCGGCGAGCGCGGCGTCGCCGTCTATTCCGCGCATCGCGACACGCATTTCCGCTTTCTCAAGGAAGTCAGGATCGGCGACGAGATCGACGTGACGCGGCGCGACGGCAAGACGTTTCGCTATCGCGCCGACTCGCACGCCGTCGTTCGGTTCGATCGCTCCGGCATCGATCCCAATGGCGAGGGCCACGAACTTGTGCTGTCGACCTGCTGGCCGTTCGATGCGGTCACGCCGGGGCCCGACCGCTATCTGCTGCGCGCCAGCCTGATCGGACCGGCTCAGCCGTAGACGAAGGCGCTGTCTTCCAGATCGATCGCCGGGATCTCGTCCTTTTCCGCCCAGTAGTCCTGGTTGTGCTGCCATTCCGGCTTGTCGCCGCGCTTCGGCAGCAGATGCATGCTCCGCGTCATGTAGCCCGGATTGAAATTCTCTTCATCGAGCCAAGGCAAGAGCGGCATGTTGTCGTCCTGCTTGCGCAAGGTGGGCGCTACGCGCTTCGCGCCCTTTGCCTTCATATGTGCCAGCATGCGGCAGACGAATTCGGCGACGAGGTCGGTACGCAACGTCCACGACGCTCGGAAATAGCCGAACACCCAGACCATATTGGGTACGCCCGTGAACATCATGCCGCGATAGGTGACCGTGTCGGCAAAATCGAGCGGCTTGCCGTCGATATCGAAGCCGATGTCACCCATGATGGAGAGATTGAAACCGGTGGCGGTGACGATGATATCGGCCTCCAGCTCCTTGCCGGACTTCAGCAGAATACCCTTCTCGGTGAAACGATCGATATGGTCGGTGACGACGGAGGCCTTGCCGCTCTTCACCGCCTCGAACAGGTCGGCATCGGGCACAAAGGCGATGCGCTGCCGCCACGGCCGGTAGCTCGGCGTGAAGTGCTTTTCGACATCGAAGCCTTCCGGCAACACGGCGCGCACGGCGCCGATCAGTTCTTTCTTTACCGCCTCCGGATCACTGAAACAGCGCTTGGTGAACCAGTCCTGCTCGAACAAGATCTTGCGGCGCACGATCTCGTGGATCCACTCCTCCTTGATCTGCAGACGGCGCAGTTCTTCGGCGATCTCGATCGCGTTACGGCCGGTGCGGAAATAGGTCGGCGAGCGCTGCAGCATGGTGACGTGCTCGCACTTGCCGGCGATGTTGGGGATCAGCGTCGCCGCGGTGGCGCCCGAACCGATCACCACGATCTTCTTGCCCTCGGTGACGAGATCCTTCGGCCAGGTCTGCGGATGGACGATCTGGCCCTTGAACTTGTCCATGTCCTTCCATTCCGGTGTGTAGCCGACCGAATGGCGGTAGTAGCCCTGGCACATCCAGAGGAAGTTCGCCGTGAAGCGAAGTGCCTCGCCAGTGACCTTGTTGACAGCGTCGACAGTCCAGAGATTGGTCTCGTTTGACCAGCTCGCATGGTCGATATGGTGGCTGTAGCGGATATGTCTCGCGAGATCGTTCTCCTCGATCACCTCGTTCATGTAGGAGAGGATCTCTTCCGCGGTCGCGATCGGCGGTCCGACCCACGGCTTGAAGCTGTAACCGAAGGTGTGCAAATCGCTGTCGGAGCGGATGCCCGGATATTTGTGCGTCCACCAGGTGCCGCCGAACGTCTCCTGCTCTTCCAGAATCACGAACGACGTGTCCGGCATTTGCTTGGTCAGGTGGTAGGCGCTACCGACGCCGGAGATACCGGCACCGACGATCAGCACGTCGAAGTGCTCCACTTTCTGCGCGGCGGAAATCGAACGGGAGGGCGCGGTGACGTTCATCTGTTTTAATCTTTGTTTGAACCCAAGAGCGCTTCTCGGGTGGTTCCAGGGGAATTTCTCGAAAATTTTCTAGCTGCCAACAGTCGGACACACAAGCAGGCCGGTCTCGTTGAGCTGCATCAAAGTTACAGGGCTGCTCCCCACTGCCGCGCCGTCTGCAACAGCCAGTCGCGGTAGAGCGTGAGCGGTGTGACGCCGGTCATGCCGCCGCAGCCGGCGCTGCCGTTCGGCCCGGTTGACCAGCTCACAACACCGACGATGACAGGCCCGCCGGGTTTGTCCTCGAACACAGGCGCGCCGGAATCGCCTGTGCAGGCGCCGAGCCCGGCGCGCGTGCCCTGTCCGACGGGATCGACGAGACGAATCTGCAGACTGCCGGGCCGACCTGTCGTGATGAGGCCAGCGACACGGATCGTGCCACCGCTCTTGCCGTCGCCGCGCACGGTGACGCCGATGCCGGCAATGGTGAAGCGCTCGCCGACGGCAATCGGAATGGTTGGCATGCCAAGTGCGGCGGCCGATCTTCCCTTCGCCGGTTGTTCGAGGCGCAGCAGTGCGACATCAGCGGTGGCGCGATGGGACAGCATCGCCTCCATTTTGAACGCGGGATGGATGGCGACGGTCTTGACGGTTTGCAGCGCGGGCGTACCTGCGCTGTAATCGACGAGACGATATTCGGCACCTGGCGGCACGCAATGCGCTGCCGTGAGCACGATCCTCGGCGCGATCAGGCTTCCGGTACAGAAATTGCCGCGCGAGCCGACGATGGTGACAACCGAGCGCGCGACCCCGCCGGTTGCCGGCGTACCACCGCCGACGATGGCTTGCGCAGGCGAAGCTGACAGCAGCGCGGTGGCTGCAAGTAACGGCAGGGCATGCTTCATTCCGCAGAAATAGCGGGTCGCGCAGCTACCGCCAAGCGCTGAAGAGGTCTGGCCTGCCTGCGCATTCCGTGTTAGCCGCTCGCCAGCAGTTTTTGGAACCGGCGGGGTAGAATGATCGAGGCGGTGATCTGGGATTTCGGCGGGGTACTCACCACCTCGCCATTCGAGGCATTTGCGCGGTTCGAAAAGGAGCGCGGACTGCCCGCCGACATCATCCGCCGCACCAATGCCGCCAATCACCTGGAAAACGCCTGGGCGAAATTCGAACGCGCCGAGGTCGACATCGAAGCCTTCGACACGATGTTCGCCGCCGAATCGCTGGCACTCGGCGCCGAAGTGCGCGGCAAGGACGTGCTGCCGCTACTCTCCGGCGACCTCCGGCCCGAAATGGTCGAAGCGCTGAAGCGCATCAAGACCAGGTTCAGCACCGGCTGCATCACCAACAACCTGCCGGCCAACGCCATCGGTTCGGCGAGCGGCCGCAAGCTCTATATCGCCGAGGTGATGGCGCTGTTCGACCATGTGATCGAGTCCGCCAAGATCGGCCTGCGCAAGCCCGACCCGCGCATCTACCAGATGATGGTAGAAACGCTGCAGGTCGATCCGAAGAAGTGCGTCTATCTCGACGACCTCGGCGTCAACCTGAAGCCGGCGCGCGACATGGGCATGACGACGATCAAGGTGCTCAATGCCACACAGGCGATCGGCGATCTGGAAGCGGCAACGGGACTCGTGCTGCGGTAGACGGCGAAGCACAGCCGCGTGCTGTTCCTTGTCGTAGGCAATCTTATCGGGGCGACGTCGGCGCCTGAGTTTGTGGCGAGTTCTCCAGGCGGCTGGCGTCGGGCCGCGCTGCCCCTATCGTTCTCGCAAATCGCATCGGCGGCAATTCGATCAGCCGCCAGGACAGGTACGCAAGGGGTGTCGTCACGGCCATCGAGGCCACGCAAATAGCCGCAAATCTCGCCAGTTCCGACAGATGATTTGCATCGATCAGGCGAAAGGCGACTCCGACACCTATCATGTGAAGCAGGTAGAAACTGTACGAAATGTCGCCGTAGAAGCGCGCCACTCCAAGATCCAGGAAGCGAAAAATCGAGAATTGCCGGAACGCCACGGCGGATATGACGCTTGAAGCACAAAGGGCTTCCAAAAGGAGAATCGGTGCCGTCTGCTTCTTGAAGCCGCAGAGAAAGAAGACGATCGCAGCAACGATCGCGAAAGTGAGGACCGCCCAGTCCGGCAAGCGATCCAGGATCTGTCGTCCCTGGAGATGAATCAGGATACCGATGAGGAATGCATGCAATGGCGCGAGGTTGGTTCCACCTCCCAACGCGTGAACGTATGGGCCCCAGGACGAGATAGCGAACAGGAGGGCAATGGTAATATACAGGGGACGCGTGCCGTAGCGTTTGCCGACCAGGAAGGCGCCGAGAATGATGGGCGTGGCGAAACACTCCACGGTCATCGACCACATCGATGCGTTGATGTCCGACTTTATCATCAGCATGTTCAGCAGGACGTTCAGCGGATCGAATGACGGCACATAGCCGGTGTAGAAGCCCGTGCTGTGATAGAGCGCGGTCAGCAGGACCACCGACGCCGCTCCGGCCGGAAACAGCCTGAAAAATCGATTTCTGAAAAATCGTACCGGATCGGGGTTGGCATCGAGCGACCGAGCCAGGACAAACCCGCTGATCACGAAAAACGCGACCACCGCGCCGATGCCGTTGGCAATACCCCGCACCGCATCAAACTGGCTGGCGACGTGATAGGTCAGGACGGTGATCGCCAGGAGGCCTCGTAAAGCATCGATGCGAGGGAGATGCTGGTTCATGGCGGGTGTCTACATTCCATTCGGATGGCGGGCAACGCCGTTCTCGCGGTCCCGAAGCCGCGCCGGATTCGAGCCGGGCACGATCACGGTGCCTCACTTCCAGTGGCCGCATTTCTCGTGCGGCGATTTGCACAGTGACCGCCATCACAGAGAAAACTTGCGAATATCATAATAATGGATAGCCTTATGGCGCGGTACGGGGGCTGAGGGACCATGCGCGCACTTCTACTGCTTTTGGTGGCTTGCTGCCTGGCGACGGCTGACGCCCATGCCGAGAAGCGGGTCGCGCTTGTCATCGGCAATTCCGCTTATGAGAAAGTCGCGCGGCTTCCCAATCCGGCCAACGACGCCGCCTTGATGGCAGCGACCTTGAAGTCGGCAGGCTTCGACAGCGTCGACCTCAGCCAAGATCTCAAGGTCGGCGACATGCGCCGGACGCTCCGGGACTTCATCGACAAGGCGCGTGAGGCCGACATCGCAGTGATCTACTACGCCGGGCACGGCATCGAAGTGGATGGGACCAACTACCTCGTGCCTGTCGATGCCGTTCTGCAGCGCGACGTGGATATCTATGACGAGGCGCTGTCGCTGGACCGCGTGATGGTCACGGTCGAGCCTGCGCGCCAGTTGCGGTTGGTGATACTCGATGCATGCCGGGACAACCCATTCGCCCGTTCCATGAAACGTACGCTTGCCTCGCGGGCGGTCGGCAGGGGGTTGGCAAAGATCGAGACGACCAGTCCGAATACCCTGATTGCCTTTGCGTCCAAGGCGGGCTCGACGGCATCGGACGGTGACGGAAAAAACAGTCCGTTCACCCACGCTCTGTCGAAGCATGTCACGAAGCCCGGCCTAGATCTGCGCAAGGCCTTTGGCTATGTCCGCGACGACGTTCTCAAGGCCACGGGAAGACGCCAGGAGCCATATGTCTACGGCTCGCTTGGAGGCGACGACGTTCCGCTGGTTGCGGCCAAAGCTGTGGCGGCCGGGCCGCAAGCTGACCCGCAGGCCGCCGTACGGCGCGACTATGAGCTGGCATTGCAGCTCGGCACGCGGGATGGCTGGCAGGCATTTGTCGCGCAATATCCGGAAGGATTCTATGCCAATCTGGCCCGAGGCCAACTGAAGAAGATTGCCGCTGAGGAGACGAGGAACGCGGCTGTCGAGAAGGCGCGCCTCGCGGAGCAGGAAAAAGCAAGGCTCGCTGTCGAGGGGGCACGGCAGTCAGAACTTGCCAAGGCTGGAGCGGCTTTGAAGGCTGCCGAGCAGGCTCGAATTGCGGCCGAGAGAGTAAAGCAGTTCGAGCAGGAGAAAGCCGCAGCCTCCGAGCGCGCGCGCCTTGCCGAGCAAGAGAAGGCCCGTATCGTGGCAGAGAAAACCAAACAAGCCGCGCAGGAGAAGTCTGCGGTAGGAAAACCCGAACAAATCGCTGCCTTTACACCACAGCCCGGGAAATCGGAGCAGCCCGCGGCCGATCTTCCGCGGGCGCTTCAGACCGAACTGCGCCGGGTGGGTTGCAACACGGGCGCGGTGGACGGCAGCTGGAATGACGCCTCGCAGAAGGCGTTGGACCTGTTCAACAAGCATTCGGGTCTGAAGCTGGACGCAAAGACCGCAAGCGCCGACGCGCTGGAGGCCGTTAAGGCGAAGGCCGGGCGTATCTGTCCGCTCATCTGCGAGACGGGCTATCGCGCGGATGGAGACCGCTGCCTCAAGATCGTCTGTCGCAAGGGCTATGAATTGAGCAACGATGACACCTGCGTGAAGATCGAAGTGAGGAAGCCGACCGCGAAGCGCGAAGAGCCCAAGCAAAAGCGCGAGCCGTCAGGAAGAGCAAAAGTTGAGACTACTCCAGCAAAACCGCAAGCCTCGGGACAAATCGTATGCGATCGAGACGGATGCAGGCCCGTAGCAAAAGGTTGCAGATTGGAATTCGGCGTTGGTAGCGCCTTTACGCTTGGACGAACCGGCAATCGTGAGGTCTGCAACTGAGCCGCGGAAGGGCACTCGCTTCAAATGAAAGGCTCAAGTGCACTTGGATGGTTCGAGACGATCGCCAAATCGCTCCTTGAACCACCGTTTGCGAATTCATGAGCGAGAACGTGAATTGACTTTCGTCAACATTGCCTTCCGTCTAGATGGTCTGATGTTGTGCCGACTTCGAGGAGGTTCCGATGCGCGCTTTGGCTTTGGCCGTTCTGACCGTGGGCCTCGCTCTGACAGCAGGGCAAGCCCGCGCTCAGACATATGACCCGGCCTTCCCCGTCTGCATGTACGTCGTTCCCTGGGGAGGCGGCGCATACTTTGATTGCACCTTCTATACGATGGCCCAATGCCAGGCGTCGGCTTCCGGCCGCGCGGCGCAGTGCGACCCCAACCCATACTACGGAAGGCCGCTGCCGAAGCGATACGGCCGAGGCTATCGCCAGGCCGGATTGATACCGCCCGCGCCAGCAAAAGGCATACAGGACAGCTACTGCTTGCAGGGGCGCCAGTGGGGCTATCCCGGCAATTGCCAGTTCTCCAGCTACGCCCAGTGCATGGCAACCGCCAGCGGCACCGACGCCTATTGCGGAATCAATCCGCAATACGCCGTCCGGCAGCAGCGCCGCGCCTATCCGGGACGCTACTGAGCGGCTGTGACGAGGGATCGCTGCTTGCGGCAGCGCGACGAACCATGAACCGTATCCTGCTCGCCGTGCTGGTCCTCTTTGCAATGGCTTACGCGTTCGCGCTGGCGATCCTGGCCATCGGCACGTTCGGTCTTTTTGGCCAGGAGCGAGACCCCTTATCCGGGGTTTTCCTGATGCCATTGGGATTACCCTGGAATCTCATGTTGACGTTTTTTCCGGACGCGCTCGGCCCCTGGCTCGCCCTGACGACTCCCGCCATCAATCTTGCCTTGATCTATGTTATCGGCCGGCTGCTGGTGCGATCGCGCTGACTGACCTGCGTTGCAGCAACCGATCCTGCGGTCAGAATCGAACATTCTGTACCTCATCCACCATATATGACGGCATCGGGGATTTCGAAGCGCTGGGCTCCAATCGTCACGGTCAGAAGGCCGGCCTTGCGATCCACCTTCATGCGAACATCCCCGTCGGCCCGGGATCGATCGAAACTGACCGGCGTTCCGCTTTCAAAAGCGATGACGCGCGTGCCGCCGTCCGGCCAGAACACGGTCGCCACACCGTTGCCATTCCCTTTGCGGACAACACCGAATTCGCACTGCGCCATCGGCTGGCCGGCGTCGCGGGCGCAGGGGATCAGACCTGTGGCGGTGAAGCCGGATCCTTGCGGCCGAACGCCGCCGACGGGGCGATCGAAATTGCCAGGTTCGCTGGCCGCCGCGCTCTTCAAAGGTTGTTGCGTTCCGACGTAACTCGACTCCCTCAAGGACTCGCCGGCGGTCCATCCCGACAGCCCGGGCGCGCTGAGTGTTTCGACATGACACCAGCGGCGCGCCTCGTTCATCCGACAGCCCAGGTTTCGAAGCACTGTTCCGCTGGCCAGATTGCCTACTTCACTCGCTGCACCCGAGGGGGAGGTGCGCAGCTCGACCTTGCCGGTCGGATGAGCCGTCCTGACCTCCCAGTAATCGGGCCCGCCCTGCAAGCCATCGGCGTAGTCGCGTTGCACGGGCGGCAAACGGCTGGCATCGCCGAGCGCCGAGATCGAGATGTCCAGCACATAGTTCGATCGCTCGTTTCGTCGTGCGGCGGACCGCATCATGTAGACGGAGATCGTGTAGGTTCCGGACGTTGGGAGTTTACCCTTGAACCGATTGAGGTCAGGGACCATCGGTCCGGTTGCGCTGCCTGTGGCAAGCGCCTGTTCGCCCGGCCCTTTCCCCGGCTCGTAGACATTGAAATAGGTAGCCAAATTGGAAGGCTTGAGCGCGACGCTCATCGTCTGCCCGGCTTCGGCTCCGACGCGATACAGGACGCTTTCATAACCTGTGATCTTTCCCTTGATCGAAGTCCCGGTCTGACCGGCCTTGAAACGGACCTGCTCGCTTCTCGTGCCATCCTTCGCCTGCTGTGCCGACTTGCGCTTTGCTGGAGCGGCCGCTGGTTGTTCGGCATGCGCCGGAGCAATGCCGACTTCCACACTCGCCACCCTCCCCGAAGCCGGCAAGCCCAAAGACATTGCGCCGCCGATCAGGACTGCCGCCATCCGTCGAATCCGCAAGACCATGGCGCTCCTCCCTTGTGGTTGAACCAACGCACACGAACGATGGATTATAGCGATCCGAAGTATTCTCTGCATACGGCAGGGCGCAGGCGCAGCCGCTTGTCGCAAGGCTGAGTTCCCTGAGCGGACCATGCGGCACAAGACGACACAATTTGGCCCTTGCCTCATGCGACGCGCTACCGTTTGATTGGGGCCGCGAGGATAAAATGGATACTGGTCATCTGGTTGATCGTCGGCGCCTCCTGACGGCAGGCGGCGCAATCGCCGTATCGGCATTGTTTGCCGAGGTCATCGCCGAGGAGGCGATGAAGGAGATCGCCAAACTGCGCCCCGGCGAGTACACATGGCATCCGGAGCGTCAGCCCGAGGGAGCCGTCGCCGTCGTCGTGTCACTGCCGCAGCAACGCGTACATGTCTACCGCAATGGCGTGCGCATCGCGGTCTCGACCTGCTCTACCGGCAAGCCGGGCCACTCCACGCCCACCGGCGTTTTCGTCGTGCTGCAGAAGGACAAGCACCACCACTCGAGCACCTACAACAACGCGCCGATGCCGAACATGAACCGGCTGACATGGTCCGGCGTGGCGTTACATGCGGGAAATCTGCCCGGCTATCCGGCTTCGCACGGCTGCGTGCGGCTACCCCTCGAATTCTCCGAGAAGCTGTTCACCATCACCCATCTCGGCACGCCCGTGATCATCGCTGGCGCGCACTCCGACCCCTGGGAGCTCACTCATCCCGGCATGGTGCTCAGCGCATATGCGGAGCATGAATTCGAGCAGATCGAAAACTCGCTCGATGGCAAGAAGCATCCTGTCGACTGGACTGCGACGCAGGCAATGCCGATCGTGTCGGTGATCGCCTCATCGGCCGATCGCAAGATCATCTTGGTCGAAAACGGCGGCGTCGTCGCCGAGAGCGCGCTGACGCTGGTGGGAGACGACCCCCTTGGAAGCCACGTCTTCGTGCTGAGGGGGGCTCATGACGGCACAAAGGGGCTGCACTGGCTCGCCATCACGCACGCCGCCGACGCAAAGGACTCCTACCAGCCGGAAAGCCGCGCGCTGCAACGGCTCAAGGCCGAGGCCACCTTCACGGAGAAGACCAGCGCGCGCATGCACCCCGGGATGACGGCGATCCTGACGGATGCGCCGCTGCACCCCGAAACCCGGTCGGGCAAGGATTTCGTCATCATGTCGTGAGGCGCGGGCCGTCCCTTCAGGCAGAGCGTGTCACACTGCCTGTCGGTGTGGCAAAACCCTCCATCGTCTTGATGCGCTTCTCCAGCCACCAGCCGTATTCCGGGTCCCAGTCCTCGAAGCGGCGGTTGATGCCGAGATCGTGCGACCAATGATGGGCGATGTTGGGATTGTACTGTGACTGACGGCCGACCGCGATGAGGTCGGCCTGACCGTTCGCGACGATGGCCTCTGCCTGCTTCGCCTCGAGAATGAGGCCGACGGCCATGGTGGCGATCTCCGCCTCCCGGCGCACCCGCTCGGCAAAGGGAACCTGGAACCCCAGACTGCGCGGGACCTGCGCCGCCGTTGCCGCGCCGGCGATGCCGCCCGAGGAGCAGTCGACCACGTCGACGCCGCGCGCCTTCAGTTCGCGCGCCAGCACCACCGTGTCGTCCATGCTCCAGCCTTCCTTCGTGCCGTCGACCGAGGAGACGCGCACGAACAGCGGCATCGTGTCGGGCATTTCGCGACGCACCGCCTCGACGATCTCCAGCGGCAGGCGCATGCGCCCGGCGCGATCCCCGCCATACTCGTCGTTGCGGGTGTTCGATACCGGCGAGAGAAAGGACGCCAGGAGATAGCCGTGCGCCATGTGGATCTCGATGACGTCGAAACCGGCCTTCACGGCGTTGCGCGCGGCGCGGGCCCAGGTCGCGGGCATGGCCCGGCATTCGGCGGTCGTGAGCTGGCGCGGCATCAGCCAGCCCGGCGCGACGGGTTCGGCGGTCGGCCCCACCGGCTGCCAGACCTTCGAGCCCGCCCTGATGTTTTCCTCGGTCAGCGGACCCATGCCCTGCATGGCGCTCTGCGAGGAGGACTTTCGGCCGCCATGCGCGAGCTGAATGCCGATCGCCGTGTTCTCGCGCCGCATGAAGTCGATCAGCGGTTTGAAGCTCTCCGCCTGGGCCTCGTTCCAGATTCCGAGATCATGCTCGTTGATGAGGCCGACCGCCTCGACTCCGGTCGCCTCGACAAAGACCAGCCCGAATCCGCCCAGCGCATAGCGGCCCAGATGAACGACATGAAACGTTCCGCAGGTGTGACCGGGGCCGCAGCGGTAGTGCACCATCGGCGGCACGACCAGCCGGTTCCTCAAGGTGAGCCCGCGAATTGTCAGCGGCTGAAAGAGCTTCGGCCGCACCACCGCGGCGATATCAGGTCCGTCCGTCACTTCGATGCCTCCCGCGATTACCATCGCTTTGCCGTTTTCCGTATCAAAGCAGCTTCAAAGGGTCGCAGGAAGACCTCCCCGATCATGGATGCGCCGCGCGAGCCGCAGACGAGTTGTCTGCTTCAACAGACGGCATGGTGTTCGCTCCCACTGTTCCATCGGGTCGTCATCGTACCGGGATCGGCCACCAGCACCGACGGGAAAGCCGGGCCATGCCCTTCCGTGTGCGCGCGCTGTCGTATATGAGAGATTCTTCACCGCGACGTGCCGACAAATTGCCGGAATCTGATGGCGGCTTAGCGGATGGCATTCTTCGACACTGGATGGCATTTCAAACTGGGGCATGGCATGGCAAGTCGACCTGCGGCGGAGCAATACAGCGTGACGGTGCGACGTTGGAGCCCGCCCGCGCTCGCAATGCTGGCAGCGATGGCCGCGCTTACCGTGCTCCCGCCGGACGCCATCGCGCGGCGGGCACGGCCCGCCGCCCCCACCGAAACGACCGCACCGCGCGATGCCGGCGAGCCGATCATGGCGATCGTCTCGATCAAGAGCCAGCAGGTCACTTTCTACGACGCCGACGGCTGGATCTTGCGCGCGCCGGTGTCGACCGGCACCACGGGCCGCGAGACGCCCGCCGGCGTGTTCGCCATCGTCGAGAAAAACAAGGAACACCGCTCGAACATGTACGACGACGCCGAGATGCCGAACATGCAGCGCATCACCTGGAACGGCATCGCCCTGCATGGCGGGCCGCTCCCTGGCTATGCGGCCTCGCATGGCTGCGTTCGGTTGCCGTTCGGCTTTGCCGAGAAGCTGTTCGACAAGACGCGGATCGGAATGCGGGTGATCATCTCGCCGAAAGACGCTGTCCCGGTCGATATTTCGCACCCGTCGCTGCTCGTGCCGAAGCAGGAGGCCATCGCGGCCGCCCCGGCACACGCCGAGACCCTGACGCAGGAGGCCGCGGCAGCCGCAAACGCCGCCGACGAGGCAAAGAAGGGAGCCACAAAGGCGCTGCGCGAAGCAGCATCTCTCGTCGCATCGGTGCGCAAGATGCAAGGGCTGAAGCGCCGCGCCGACGCCGAACTCAAGGCGGCGGAGAAGGCGCTCGCTGCCGCGAAGACGGACGAAGCCAGGGCAAAGGCCGAGGACCGCAGACAGAAGGCCGCAGACAAGGCTGCCGAGGCAGCGACGCAGCTTGAGACCGCCGAGGCCGAGGCGAAATCGAAACCCGATGCCGCCGCCATCAAGGCCGCCGTCAAGGAGGCCCAGGCCAAGAAGGCCGAAACCGCAAAAGCTGCGAGCCAGGCGAAGCTCGCGCTTGAGCCTGTCTCGATCTACATCAGCCGTGCGACGCAGAGGCTCTACGTGCGACGGAACACACACAAGCCGGCGCCGGACGGCGGCGGCGAAGTATTCGACACGTCCATCGAAGTGCCGGTCGCAATCGAGAACCCCGGTAAGCCGATCGGCACGCATATTTTCACGGCAATGGCACGCAATGATACCGGACTGCGCTGGAGCGCGGTCACCATCGAAGGTACCGAGGACGCCAAGACTGCGCTCGACCGCATCACCATCCCGCAGGACGTGCTCGACCGCATCGGTCCGACCGCATTGCCGCGATCCTCGATTGTGATCTCGGACGAGCCGCTGAGCAAGGAAACCAACTACCGCACCGAGTTCGTTGCGGTGCTGAGCAACCAGCCCCAGGGTGGCTTCATCACACGCAAGCCGACGCCCACCATCGTCGCCGAGGAGGGCAGCACCTGGGGCGGCGAAGGGTTCGGCTTCTTCTTCCAGCCAAATCGCGCGCCCCAACCCGCCAATCCGCGTCAGCGCGGCGGCCAGTATTATCAGCAGCCGCAGCCGGGCTATCAGTCACGACCGCGCTGGCCCTGGTGAGGCGCGGCGCGCCGCCGCCCGGAGAGGAATTCGGGCGATTCCAACCCTGCGGCCAGGCGAAGCGAGCCAAATGACCGAATTTTGACAGAGCGTCGAGAGTTGCTGTGTCGCCGGTCTGCACGTCCGATCTTGCGCAACACGTGACGCTGAGAGATCATGCCGACTTCAATCTGAGGTTGGCAAATTTCCATGCGGCACGCCGGAATTTTTATTACCCTTGTGGCCCTGCTTGCGCCTGCAACTGCGCCTGCCCGCACCGAGGGGCACGTGGCTCAACGCGCCTTCCTCTATGAGGAAGATGCATCCAATCCAAAAGGGCAACGCTATCCGGGAACCGTGGTGTGGTGCCTCAATCGAACAAGAGCCGATGATGGCACGGATGATGTCGAAATTCTCGGCAAGGTCGACATCGCCGCGCACCGGTTGAAGATGATCATGTCCTTGCGCCGTAATGTCGACGCAACGCTGCCAGCCAGTCATGTGATCGAGCTCAAATTCAGCCTGCCGGCCGATTTCAACGGTGGCGGTATCAGCCTGGTGCCAGGCATCATGATGAAATCGAAAGAAAGTGCGAAGGGCGCCCCATTGATGGCGCAGGCCGTGAAAGTCACCGATGGCCGGTTCATGATCGGATTGGCGGGCGCGGCCCGGTATCGCGTCGGCAATGTCGAGAGCCTGGCACACCGCGAGTGGTTCGACCTGCCGTTGTTTTACAAGACCCAGAGGCGCGGTATTCTCGCGATCGAGAAGGGGATTTCGGGCCGCCAGGTCTTTCTCGCAGCATTCGCCGCTTGGGGAGAAACCGCGGCGTCCACTTCACCTAAATCAGCTCTCAATCCGCCACGTTGCGCGCAGGGAGTTGCAAGTCGCCCGTCCAACGGCAAGCAGGGTCAGGCGCGCAAAGCCTGATCGTTCTCGTCCGCTGGAATAAGCCACCGGAGGCTGCCCTCAAACGCTGCACTGAACGCGCAAGCGCATGCCAAAACTGATGGTCCCGGGGGCCAATCGAGGCTTGTCCTTTGCCGTCAACGCAGGCAGAACCTTTGTGGAACCGACCTTACTGGAGCTTGAGAACCGTGGCTGACAACCGGCCTGCCGCCTCGATCGAGGCCGTCGAAAGCGGCCTTGCCGCGCAGGGCTATATCGCGAGCCGGCAGATCGCGACCGCAGTCTATCTCGCCCAGCAGATCGAAAAGCCTATCCTGGTCGAAGGGCCGGCAGGCGTCGGCAAGACCGAGCTTGCCAAGGCCATCGCGAACTGGCGCGGCCAGAAGCTGATCCGGCTGCAGTGCTACGAAGGCCTCGACGAGGCCAAGGCGCTTTATGAGTGGAAATACGCCAAGCAGCTTCTCTACACCCAGATCCTGAAGGACAAGCTTGGCGAGGTGCTGGGCGGGGCCGAGACGCTGCACGACGCGCTCGAGCAGTTGCACGATTTCGGCGACGTATTCTTCTCCAAGGAATTCGTCGAGCCGCGGCCGCTCCTGCAGGCGCTGGAGCAGGAGGCCGGCTGCGTGCTGCTGATCGACGAGATCGACAAGTCCGACGCCGAGTTCGAATCGCTTCTGCTGGAAATTCTCTCTGATTTCCAGGTCACCATCCCCGAGCTTGGCACGGTGTCGGCGGTAGCTCCTCCTACCGTGATCCTCACCTCCAACAGCGAGCGCGACCTCGGCGACGCGATGAAGCGGCGCTGCCTGCATCTGCATATCGGCTATCCCGATGCGCGGCGGGAGGAGCGGATCGTGGCTACCCGCATTCCGCACGTGCAGGCCAACCTGCTGCGGCAGCTGGTGCATTTCGTGCAGGCCCTGCGGACCCAGGATCTGCGCAAGCTGCCCTCGGTCAGCGAGACGATCGACTGGGCGCGGGCGCTGATCCTGATGAATGCGGGGCAGTTGGACAACGATCTGGTCCACAACACCCTGAACGTGCTGCTGAAGTTCGAGGGCGACATGACCAGCGCGGGCAAGCTGGTGGGGGAGATGACGCACCAGGCGGTGCGCGAGGGCCAGGCGATGGCGGCGAAGTAGCGCCGCCGTGTCGTATTCCCAGTCGGCGGCGAAGCGGGCGGAGACGCAGGCGCAGACGTCGGACATGATCCTGCGGCTGTTGCGGGTGGCCCGCGGGGCCGGGGTGCGGATCTCGGTGGCGGAGTCGATCGATGCGTTCGAAT
>JAHCKB010000074.1 GCA_026125985.1 Bradyrhizobium sp. | reverse complement strand
CTTTCGGTCTTCAGCGGGTTGGCTGCCGGATCCTGGCGCAGCCCGGAGAGGAACGGCACGAGCTCTCTTTGCGGCACCGCGGCTTCACCTGCCGCCCAGAAGGACTCGAAATCCGGCATCACGCCGCCCCATTTGATGGCGCCGTTCCGTGTCATCTCGTAGATGTGGCGGATCCATCCCATTTCGTCGCGGCCCTCGGTGTAGGCCTCCTCGACGCCAAGTCGCCGCGCAATGTCCGTCATGATCGCGAAATCCGAGCGCGCCTGCGCGTAAGGCTTCACGACCTGCTTCATGGCGAATATGAAGTCGGCCCGTCGCCCGCCGGACAGGTCATTGCGCTCGAGCGTGGTGGTCGCCGGCAGCACGATATCCGCGCGCCTGGCCGACGATGTCCAGTTGATGTCCTGCACGACGATCGTCTCGGGCTTCGCCCAGGCCTCCTCGAAGCGCCGAAGGTCCTGGTGATGATGGAACGGATTGCCTCCCGCCCAGTAGATCATGCGGATGTCGGGATAGGTGTGCGTTTCGTCTTCGTAGGTGAAGTTCTTCCCCGGGTTGAGCAGCATGTCGGCAATGCGTGCGACGGGAATGAACGATTTGTTGGGCTTCTTGCCGTGCGGCAATGAGCCGATGGGAGCTGCGGGGTGAGAGATGCCCTGGCCGCCGACGGAGCCAAAGCCGTAGGCGACGCCGCCGCCGGCATGTCCGATCTGACCTGCGATGCAGGAGAGCGCGAGACCTGCCCACCAGGGCTGCTCTCCATGCACCGCACGCTGGAGCGCAAAGCTCAAGGTGATGAAGCTTCGCTTTGCGATCATGTCGGCTGCAAGCGCGCGGATCGCGGAAGCGTCCAGTCCGGTAATACCGGCGGCCCAACGGGCGTCCTTGCGGATACCGTCTCCCTCGCCCCTCAGATAAGCGAGAAGTTGTTCCGAACCCGATGTGCAGCGCGCCAGGAAATCGCGGTCCTCGCGACCCGCCGCGACGATCTCGCCGGCCAGCCCCAGCAGCAGCGCTGTATCGGTGTTCGGACGAATGGCCCACCATTCGGCGTCCAGGTTGGCCGGGATATCGTCACGACGCGGCGAGACGAGGACGATGCGTGCACCGCGCTCCTTCATGCGGTTGAGATAGAGCGCATGGCTGTGGCGGCCCATGCCGCCGGTCTCGGTCTGGGCGGTTCGCGGGGACAGCGCGCCGCAAACGAGCAGCAGCTCGGTATTCTCCGCCATCATCGCCATCATGTTCGGCTCGGCATAGCCGTCGGGTCCCAGCACATGGCGCGCGATCACGGCGCCGGCGCCAACGCTGTAGGTGTCGACATGGGCTGTGTAGCCGCCGACACAGTTCATGAGGCGCTTGAGGACGCTCTGCGCGTGGTGCAGTCGGCCGGCGCTGGTCCAGCCGTAGGAGCCGGCGAAAATCGCATCGTTGCCGTGAGTCTTGCGAATGCGGTCGATTTCGGAGGCGACGAGATCCAGCGCCTGATCCCAGGAGACGGCCACCATTCGATCGCTGCCGCGCCTCGTCCTGTCGCGTGACGTGAGCCAGCCTTCCCGCACATAAGGGCGATCGATGCGCACCTTCGGATCCATCAGATCAGGGATTGCGGCGAGCATGTGCGACGGCGCGGGATCGCCCGGATGAGGCTCGATGCCGACGATCCGGCCGTCCTCGACCAGCGCGGTAAAGGCCCCCCAATGGCAGCAGTGCGGAATGCGCTCGATCAAGGTGTTTGCCCCATCAGGTTCCGGCGCGGCATGGATACTGCGCGCATCACGCAAGTCCTGTCTCAAGACCAGAAGACATTCTTACCCCATACGGGAAGATGCATGCCAATCCTATCGTGCCCGTTCGTCAACGAGGGAATTCTGAAGCGTTCGCAGGCACGGCCATTCTGCGGCTACGCACTCGGCCAAGCGCTCGAACACGGCAAATTTCCTTTCCGCATATTGCCGTATCATCGCTCCTTGCGGTGACGCCCTGTCATCCGCGCCCCCACACCAGACCCCTGATACCGCGCCGTCCGGTTCACCAAGGATGAACTTGGCTCCGATCGCGGCGAGACCACGAAGACTTGCATGTCCGCTGAATACTCTCTCTATCGTCGCATTCATGACGGTGGCGAAAAAGCTCGCGAAATGCCCGTCATTTGCGAGCCCGCCGCCGAGTGCAATCGGCCCGAGCCCGACCTGCATCGCCTGGTAGCTCTTTCGTCCGATGAAGGCGAGCGCCTCCCGCGCAGCCCATGCGATCTGTGCCGGGCTCGTTTCGGCGTTGATTCCAAGCACGGACCCCAGTGCATCCGGTGTGGTGTATGGCGCGCGCTCGCCGGCCGGCTCGAAGAACGGTTGTACGATCACGGAAGAATATGCGGGCTCGACGCGCTCGGGCAAAGCGGCGACGAGGCCCCGGAGATGTTGCAGGACCGTCGCACCATTGAAACACGGATGGAGATGGAAATAGCCATCACCAAGCACGAACTTGAGAACGATCGCGCCCTCCGGTGACGGATTTATCGCGTCGGCATCTGTCACATGGGCTGCGTGAATGGCACTGGTGCCGAAAATCGAAGCACGACTGACGCCGGGCCGTAACCCCAGCCCCAGTCCGATCAAGGTCGACTGAACGTCGCCGGGGCCCTGCAGTACAGGCGTTCCCTCTAGAAGGCCGAGCGTCTTCGCAGCCGTGGCGGAAAGACCCGCCCGGCATGCGCTGACCGGGCTGAGGGTTGGAAGCAGTTCCAACCCCCTGCTGAGCCCGAGCACATCCTGGACCGTTCGTGACACGGCTCCTGTCCGCCAGCTTCCCCAGGTTGGGAGTATGGCGCTAGGCTCAGCCAGCAGTTCTCCTGTCAATGAATAGAACAACCATTCCTTGAGACGCAGGGCATGTGCGACACGCTGGATCCGATCAGGCGAGTTCTGTTTCAGCCACAATAGCTGGAGGCTCTGCGTCGCAGAAGTCGGACGTGACCAAGTGACCTCGCGAATGCGCGAAAGATGTCCGCTCAGTCCCAAGGAGGCGATAAGCTGCCGCGTGCGCCCATCGAGCCATGTCATCGCAGGTCCGACAGGTTGCAGGTCCGCATCCAGAGACCAAAGGCCGTCGCCCTGTCCTGTGACGAGGATGCCGTCGATCCTGACGCTGGTCTGGCTGGCGCAAATTCTCAGCACCTCGAATGCGTCGTCGCGAGACAATCCCATGTCCTGCTCGACGCGATCGCCATCCCGGCGCAGTGCGCGATTTTCACGCTGAGCCGAGGCAATGACCCGCCCCTCCCGATCGAAAACCGCCGCTTTGACCACGGTTGTTCCGGAATCGAGACACAACAGGGCAGACCGTCTGGCGCTCATGTGGCCTGGCGCAACCGTTCGACCGATGCTTTAGGCTGCTGTCCGTAGGTCTTGAACTTCACCAGCACATCGGCAATCTGCGCGTCGGACAGTCGCGGGGGCTCACCGAGGGGCAGACACATTAGATATTGCTCTGCAAGTTCTTCGACCGTAACGGCGAGTGCGAGCGCACGCCCGATCGAACCATGCGCCGCAATGACGCCGTGATGCGCCATCAGGCAGGCGCGCCGTCCCTGAAGCGCCGTGACGACGCGATCAGCAAGCTCCTGCGAACCGAAAATCTCGTATGGCGCGCAACGGATGGTCGGCCCGCCGGCAGAAGCAATGGCGTAGTGAATTGCAGGTATGTCCTTTCCGAGAATGGAAACGGCGGTGGCTGCTGTCGAATGCGTATGAACCACTGCGTCGAGATCCGGACGCGCCCTCAGGATGTCGCGGTGAAATCGCCACTCGCTCGACGGCAGCACATCGCCTTCGAAAGTCGCATCCCAGCTCATCGCCACGACCATATCCGGCGTGAGCTGGTCGTAGGGGACGCCTGTCGGCGAGATGAGAAACCCGTTGCCATAACGAGCGCTGATATTGCCGGACGTCCCCTTGTTGATGCCAAGGCTGTTCATGCGTCGGCAGCTCTCGACGATTTCCGTACGAAGCGCCAGTTCTTCTGCGCCCATTGATTGTTCCTTTTCAAGTTGCGGGATAGAGCGGTGGCTTGCCGTCAAGAATTAACCGGATGTCGGAAGCGATCATGTCGGCGGCCTTGGTGACCGAATAGCGCGATGCCCCGGCGATGTGAGGCGACAACGTAACATTCGGCAGTTTCAGGAGCGGAGAGTCCGCGGGCGGCGGTTCCGGATCAAATGTATCGAGGACGGCACCCTTGAGCTTACCTGAAACAAGCGCATCATAAAGCGCAGCATAGTCCAGCACCTGCCCGCGCGTCGTGTTCACGATGTAAGCCCCGGTCTTCATGAGAGCAATCTGCGCCCTGCCGATCATCCCCTTTGTCTGCGGCGTGACGCGAGGATGCAAGGTCACGACATCGGATCGGCGCAAGAGGTCGTCAAGACCTGCTTTTTCGATACCCGCCTGACGGTCCTCTTCCGTAAGCGATTTAAATGGGTCGAAAACCAGCATCTTGCATCCAAACGGGGCAAGCAGCCTGGCAACGCGAGTGCCGATCTCACCGTAGCCGACAATGCCAACCGTCAACTCGCCCAACTCAGGTCCCACGCTGTCAAAATGATAAAACTCTCGCCCGAAATTTCCGCTGGCTACGGTTTGGTGGCCACGTATGAGGTTTCGTGTCTCCGCGAGCAGCGAACCTACGGTGAATTCCGCGACCGCCGAAGCATTCCGGCCCGGCGTATTGATGACGATTACACCGCGTTCGCGGGCGGCGGCCATTTCGACGTTCACTGGTCCGCCACGCGAGACGGCTATAATCTTCAGGCGTTCCGCGTGCCGCAAACTGTCACGCGTGATCGGCGCCAAATGGGTGATGAGCACGTCGAGGCCCGACAAAAACCCGAAATAATCTTCTGGCCTTCCGACGAACTCGGCTACCGGAAGCGACGGATCATGCTTCGTTGAACTCAGCTTGAGCGGCCACTGCAATTCGAGATTTCTGTAATTCACGTTTCTACCGACCAGTTGCCTGGTCAGGGCCACCTCGAAGAAGCCCGGCTGCATGAAACCATCACCGATAATGCCAATGGTCAGCGGAGAGTCACTCGTTCCCAACCTCATGAAGACTTCCTGCAAGGTGTCACTTTCCGAGAGCGTCGCGCCGCCGACGAGTCGACGGCGCGACAGCGCGATTAGTTTGTCTTCGCTTCCGCCGCCTTCACGGCAGCCATCAGCTCTTCGAGCAGTTTTGCATTGACTTCCTTCTTGAGCGTCTCGATCGCCGGAGCTTGCGTCAATTCCTGGAACCGCTTCTTCTCCGACAGCGAAACGTCAACCACCGTGACACCTTTGCTCGCGAGATACTTGCGATCCTCACTCTCTTGAGCGACCGAGATCTCGCGATTGCGCTTGATGAGCGTCTTTGATGCGTCGGTCACGATCTTCTGCAGGTCGGGCGGTAGCGATTGGTAGAACTTCTCACTCACATACCAGCCAAGGACCGAGTAGACGTGGCCGTCGAGAATGATATTTTTCTGCACTTCTTCGAGTTTAGGTATCCGAAACGTCGCAAGCGAGTTTTCCTGCCCGTCTACCACTCCGGTCTGGAGCGATGAATAGAGATCCGCCCACGAAATCGGTGTCGGCGAGGCCCCCAGAGACCTCACGATCTGCATGTGTATGGGATTCGTCATCGTCCGGAGCTTCAACCCCTTCAAATCGTCGGCGGTCTTCATGGGCTTGTTCGAAGAATAATGCCGGTATCCTCCGTTCTCACCCCAGCCCATGACACGGATACCCGTCTTGGCGGTGATGTCCTGCCCAAGCTTCGTGCCGAACGGTCCGTCCAGGACCTCGTAGGCAACCTTCCGGTCTGCAAACAGGTAAGGAACGCCGAGCACCTGCACATCGGGGTAATACGGTGCAAGATGCCCCTCGGACGTCAGGATGGCTTCGACTTGCCCCGTGCGCAGACGATTCATCACCGCCTCGTTCTTGCCGAGTGCAAAGTTCCAGTGAATGTTCACCTTGATGCGACCGCCGGACTTCTGCTCGACCTCTTTTACGAACTCCTGCAGCGGTACGTGCCCATAATTGTTCTCGAGCGGCCCCGGTCCTTCTGCAATTTTCATTGTGAATTGCTGAGCCCACGCTGACGCCGCGAGCAGACTCCATGCCAGCGTGCCACTGGCTAGGATCGCAGAAACGCTTCTCAACTTCATGGCCTTTCCTCCTGTTTTGCCTTATGCGGCGTTTAAGATCCTCAGTATCCGAAGTATTTCGGGATTGCCGTGGTCAATGCGGGCACAAGTCCGATGATCATCATGAGCACGAACTTGATCGCGATGAACGGAATCAGTTCTCGAATAAGTTCCGCCATCTTCACCGACACGATGCTCGACAGCGCAAAAAGCACATTCCCAACCGGCGGCGTCGCCAAGCCGACCACGACGTTGATGATGAGCATTATGCCCAGCTGCAGAGGATGAACCCCAGCCGCATATGCAATCGGGCCGACAACGGGCGCAAACAGGATCAAGGCGATGCCCGACTCCATGAACATGCCGATGACGAGAAAAAGCAGATTTATGAGGAAGATCAAGACGACAGGTGATGCCGTCACGCCGGCAAACATGTTTGCGACGAGCCCCGTCACGTTCTCTATTGCAAAGATCCAGCTCATGATCAGCGCTCCGCCGATCATGAACATCAGCCGCGCCGTCTCGTATGTTGCCGTACCAAACGCACGCAGAAGCTTTGCTGGCGACATCGCCCGATAAACGACGCCGCCGACGAACAGGGCATAGAGCACTGTGACTGCCGCAGCTTCGGTTGGCGTCATGAAGCCGCCGACGATTCCGCCAATGAGAAACACCGGCATGAGCAGAGCCAGCACCGCATCCTTGCTGGCTTGCAGAAAGGCCGACACCGTGCGCTTCGTCTGCGGGATAGGGAAATTTCGACGCTTTGCTTGTATGGCTATTACCAGCATATCGGCAATCGACATCAGGACGCCCGGGATAAGGGCGGCAAGAAACATCGCGCCAACGGAAACATTCATGATCGCGCAGTAAAGGATGATGACGCCACTCGGCGGAATAATGGGGCCGACGAGCGACGACGCAACCGTCACGGCCGCAGCGAACGGTCGCGGATATCCATGCTTCTCCATGGCGTTCACTTCGATCTTGCCAAGGGCCGCAATATCGCCGACTGCGACGCCGGTCAGGCCGGAGAAGAGAAGACTTGCAAGAACGTTTACATAGGCGAAGCCGCCGCGCACCCTGCCGATAACAAGATCCGAGAAAACAATCAGGCGCTCGGCCATGCCGGAGCGATTCATCAGTTCTCCTGCCAGCAGAAAGAACGGAATCGCCGTCAGAATTATGTTGTCCAGCCCCTCGAAAATCTTGTCCGGGATGAGGGCGAAACTTGAGGGGTCCTTGAAAGCAAAGTAGATTGCCGACGAACCGGCCATTGCGAACGCCATCGGCACGCCGACGAAAAGCAAGCCGAGAAAGATCAGCATGAAGATTTCGATCGACATCAACCAACCCTCTGGGATTCAGCGTTGCGGTCGAGTCTTTCCCTGCCCTCGTTCTCTTCTGCGGGCTTGAATGAGTTGTCCATGAACTCGAATTGACTGGGAACCTCCACTGGGGCGCCGCCCGCGATCACGGCAATGCCGACTGCGATCCGAACGGCTGAAAACGCCGCGATGAGCAAGGCGCCGATTGGCACCGCGATCGAGGGATAAAGCATGGAAATTTGAAGTGCAGGCGCGATGACACCGTCCAGCCCTGCGGAGAATTTGAAGCCCTCCCAGGCGATCAGCACAGCAACCGCGAAGACAAAACAATGCACGAGAAGCCGCTGCCAATTCCGCCAGCGGGTCGACAATTTTTCGACAGCCATCGTCAGGGAAATATGGTCATCGAACAGGGCCAGTACTCCAGCCCCGAGCATGACCATCCAGATCATCGAAAACCGCGTGACTTCCTCGGTCCAGGACGGCGAGTAAGAGAAGAAATACCGCGTGACCACCAGACTGTTGATGACGACGACCATCGTCACCATGAGCAAGATCATCAATAGCGTCACGAGCCGACAGATCCGACGCAGCGTCGCAGCCATTCAGCGCCCCTTCCCCGCAAGGAGAGCGTCGATCCGGCGTCCGCGATCCTGACTTGCTCGTACGCTCGACCACGCCGGCTGCGGCGCGACACAAACTACCGGGACCACCCAAATGGCCGCGGCACGCACAACACACCGATGGATCGCAATCCAGACATCCGCCTCCCGGAATTCTTTTTGCGCGTTCTATATTGTGGAACGCTATTCCAGAATGGTAGGCTCGGCATTCTGAATGTGTCAATAACAATTGGTCTCGATGCCGTCGGCGCGGTAAGCAGGCCAACCGCTGTTCTATGGACCTTGCGAACTCGAAGTGTCGGATGTTGGCGGGCAGGTAAAAACTTGGACAAAGCATTCATAAAGGGGCTTCGGCTACTTGAGGCGCTTGCCCAAAGCGAGGAACCGCGCGGAATTTCCGATCTTGCCAGCGAACTGAAACTGACAAAAAGCAATGTGCATCGCTTGCTCGCGACGCTCCAGACACGGGGCTATGTACATCAGCTTCCCGAAAACAGCCGCTATGAGCTTTCGACAAAACTCTGGCAACTCGGCACCCAGGTCATGGGGCGCAACACGCTCATCAAATTGGCCCGTCCTGCAATGCAACGGCTTGCAGAAGTTACGCGAGAAACCGTCCACCTTTCTGTCCTGGAGGACATTTTCGTCGTCTATATCGACAAGATCGACGGGTCCCAGCACATCCGCGCACATACGCGACTTGGATCACGCGCTCCCGCGTTCACGGTGGCGAGCGGAAAAGCGATGCTGACTCACAAGCCCGACGATTTTCTCGAATTGTTTCGCCCGCATCTGAAGCGTTACACGCAGACCACGCGAATGACGATCACCGATATCCGCAAGGATGTTGGACTGGCCAGGACACAAGGTTATGCGACGGTATTGCATGGAGAGTGGCGCGAGGGAATTGCCGCGTGCGCCTGCGCCATCGTTGGCCGCGGCGGCCACCTCGAAGGAGCCATCGGATTTTCTGGGCCTGATACACGGATCAAACGCAAACAGCTAAAGGATTATTCCATTCACGTTGTGGAAGCCGCACGAGCGATAGGCTCTGAGCTCGGGCATTCGTCCGAGTGAGGAAACCAAGGACCGGATGTCCATGCGATCACTGCAAGGTCAAGCCGATCTCGTCGCGGCTGGGCTAGTGCGATGGTCGACTAATGTTGTTCAATTGGCGATCGCCGACAAAGGGAGTCTTTCATGGCGGGCATCTTGCAGGACAAAGTGGCATTGATTACCGGCGGGGCGTCCGGCATCGGGCGCGCGACCGCCGTTGCAATGGCTCGGGAAGGTGCGCGGGTCGCCGTATCTGATCTTTCAAAGGACGGCCTGGAAGCCACGGTAGCCATGATCAATGCGCAGGGCGGCCAGTCGATCGCGATCGCCGGAGACGTCACGGCCGAGGCCGACGTTGCTAACATGGTGGCACGGACGATCTCCGCGTTCGGGCGCATCGACTGCGCGTTCAACAATGCCGGTGTCGCGCCCCGTTCCGTCGGGCCTGCAGGCCAGCGCACGCACGAACTGAGTCAATCGTCCGTCGCCACAATGCTCTCGGTGAACCTGATGGGAGTGTTCCTGTGCCTGAAGCATGAGATCGGACACATGCTGGCGCGCGGCGGCGGCGGAGCGATCGTCAATACATCCTCGATCGCGGGGTTGATAGGCCTGGCCACGTCGGCGCACTACGTGGCGGCAAAGCACGGCGTCATCGGCCTGACCAAGTCTGCGGCAATAGAGTACGCCCAGGACGGTATAAGAGTGAACTGCATCAATCCAGGCTACATCCAGACTCCGATGACCAAGGAGACGATGGAAGCACGCTTCGATGAGATCATGGCGAAGGTGCCCATGCGGCGGCTGGGTATTCCCCAAGAAATCGCAGAGGCGGTCGTGTGGATGTGCTCGGAAAAGGCGTCTTTCATGACCGGCGCCTCCCACGTGGTCGATGGCGGATACAGCGCCGCCTAGCGCGATCCAGCCGCGGCGATGCAATAAGGCATTGACACACGGCAGCGAACTGCGGCGTGGTGCTGCGGTCAAGCGGGAACGAGCGATCGATCGACCGCAGCCTCGATAGGGGCGCCAGAAGGTACAAGGGAGGCTGAATGAGCGAGACGGCAAATCTCTTGCGCGAGATGTCCGAACGCCTGTTCGGCGAGATCTGCGACAAGTCGCTTCTCATTGCGGCGGAGAAAGGCGAATGGCCTGCCGCGCTGTGGTCTGCGATGGAGGAGAACGGCCTCACCAACGCGCTCGTTCCCGAGAGCGCCGGAGGCGCCGGCCTCGGCATCTCCGACGCGTTCGTGGCACTGCGCGTGTCCGCCAGTCACGCCGCACCCGTGCCCTTTGCCGAAACGCTGATCGCCGGCTGGCTCGCCTCCGGTGCTGGCCTTGCCGTTCCCTCCGGTCCTCTCACCGTGGCTCCGGTGCGCACCGATGAGACACTTCAGCTCGAAAAACGCTCGGGCGGCTGGCGGCTCACCGGCCGCGCGCACCGCGTTCCTTTTGCGCGCCACGCGACGGCCATCGTCGTCCTTGCCAAGGCCGGCGACACGCCCCATGTCGCGGTAGTCGATCCCGGTCGATGCAAGATCGAGCACGGCCACAGTCTTGCAGTAGAGCCGCGCGACGACGTGGCCTTCGATTGCGAGCTCGGTCCGGGCGACGTCCGGGCCGCGGCAAGTGGCGTCGATGTCGCTACGCTGCAGGCGTTCGGCGCGGCCGCACGCGCCATGCAGATCTCAGGCGCGCTCGCGCGCGCGCTCGAGATCACCGTCGGCTATGCGCAAGAGCGCGTGCAGTTCGGCAAGCCCATCGCAAAATTTCAGGCAATCCAGCACAATCTGGCCATGCTCGCCGCACATTCGGCGGCAGCCAACGCTGCCGCCGACATGGCCGCCGAAGCGGCCGAGCGGGGCATGAACCGCCTCGTCATTGCGGCCGCCAAGACACGCTGCGGTGAGGCGGCCGGCGTCGGCGCCGCCATCGCACACGCGGCCCATGGAGCGATCGGCTTCACGCAGGAACACACCCTGCATTTCTTCACCAAACGGCTGTGGTCATGGCGCGATGAATTCGGCAAGGAGAGCGACTGGTCGCTGGAGCTTGGCCGCGCGGCGGTCGCAGCCGGACCGGCTGGATTGTGGCCGGACATCGTAGCTGCCTGAGGAAACGGTCGTGACTCAACTCAATTTTTCGCCGCCGCCGCCTCTCACCGAAGCGACAGAGAAACTGCGCGCCGAAGTGCGTGCGTTCCTCGACAGGGAGATGGCCGGCATGACGCCGGCGCAGAGAGCGGCATCGTGGGTCGGCCGCAGCCCGGAATTTTCCAGGAAGATGGCGGAGCAAGGCTGGATCGGCATGGCATGGCCCAAGACGTATGGCGGCCATGAGCGTTCGGCGCTCGAGCGCTATGTCGTGCTGGAGGAAACGCTCGCCGCCGGCGCGCCGGTCGGCGCCCACTGGATTGCGGACCGACAATCCGCTCCATCGATCCTGCGCTTCGGGACGGAAGAGCAGAGACAGTTCTTCCTGCCGAAGATCGCCAGCGGCGAATGCTTCTTCTGCATCGGGATGAGCGAACCGGATTCGGGATCCGATCTTGCCTCCACCCGCACACGCGCGGTTGCCGTCGATGGCGGCTTCAAGATCAACGGCACCAAGGTCTGGACCACGGGCGCCCACATTGCCCATTACATGATCCTGTTCTGCCGCACGGATACGAAACCGGCCGATCGTCATTCCGGCGTCAGCCAGTTCATCGTCGATATGAAGACGCCGGGGATAACCGTCCGTCCGATCATCGACCTGTCCAACGAGCACGACTTCAACGAGGTCGTGTTCGAGGATGTGTTTCTTCCCGAGAGCGCCTTGCTCGGCAAGTCGGGCGACGGCTGGAAGCAGGTGACGAGCGAGCTGTCCTACGAACGCTCCGGTCCCGACCGCTTCCTGTCGACGTTCCCCCTGCTCACCGAAGCCCTGGCAATGCTCGGCAACAGGGTCGACGATCGCTCGGCGATTGTCATCGGACGCATCGTCGCGCACCTGGTCACCCTGCGACGCATGTCACGCTCGATCGCAGGCATGCTCCAGCGGGGCGAGGACCCTGCGGTGCAGGCCGCGGTCGTCAAGGAACTCGGCACCTCCCTGGAACAGGAGATGGTGGAAGTCCTGCGCCTCATCGTCGACGTCGAGGCCGACCTCGGTTCGGATAATGCCTACACCGCCGTGCTCGCGCACATGATGCTGCATGCCCCATCCTTCTCGCTGCGCGGCGGCACCCGCGAAATCCTCCGTGGCATCATCGCAAGGGGGCTGGGGCTGAGGTAAAGTCACGGGATCGCGCCGCTGCCCGGTTCACCTCACCCCGGCGAGGAGAGGTGAATTTCTCGATGCAGCTCAACCTGATCTCATCTTGCTCTAAAGACGCGGGATCCAGCCCGGACGGCTCAACAGGTATTCGACCATTCGCGGCGGGATGCTCGAGGTTCCGGCGATCTCGCGCTCATCCCGCGGCAATCCCGCCAGGATCGACGCTTCATCTCTGCTTCGGACCTTGGCAAGCCATTCCGGATCGACCACCACGGCACGTCCGACCGCAACGAGATCGGCGCCTAATGCGATCGCCCCCTCAGCGTCCGCGCACGTCTTGATTCCGCCGCTTGCCATCACCGCGCTGCGGCCGGCAATGACGCGGGCAATTTCCGTGATGGGACTCTCCGCCGGAACTTCGGTTTGCTCGACCGGACCATTGTAGACACGGGTCTCTCCCGCCGGCCGGCTCTTCCTGTAGTCGTCCAGCGAAACCGAGATGTAGTCGAGATTCAACTTGGCGAGTTCGTCGCACAGCAGCCTGGCATCGTCGAGCTTGTAGCCGTCCGCTTCTGCCTCGAACGGCGTCACCCGATACCCTGCGATCAATTCGGGACCGACCGCGTCGCGAACGGCCTGCGCGACGGCGAGCGGGAAGTTCATCCGTTTGGAAAGCGTGCCGCCCCATTTGTCGGTGCGATGATTGGCCCTCGGCGAGAAGAACTGATGAACCGCGTAGTGGTTGGCGCCGTGAATCTCGACGCCGTCGAAGCCGGCCTTTCGCGCCAGCGACGCGGCCTTGCGAAAGCTTGCAATCAGGTGTTCGACCTCGTCGGCGGTCATCGCCCGCGGCGTCCTGGCTCCGGGACGCAGCGATGCGACGGCGGAAGGCGCGCGCATGCGATTCTCGCCGATCAGTTCCGGCTTGGAGATGCGGCCACCGTCATAGATCTGCAGGATCGCAAGGCTTCCCGCCGCTCGCATGGCTTCCGCAAGCCGCTGGAGACTGGACAGGTGTCCCTCATGGGCCGCCCCTATTCCCTGCCAGGAGCGTCCGTCGTCTTCGACGTAAGCTGCGGAGGAAATGACAGCGCCGAACCCGCCTGCCGCTCGCCGTCGAACAAATTCGAGCTCCTCCTCGGCAACCGTCCCATCCTCATGGGAGGCATCGGTTGTCAGCGGAGCAATAACGAACCTGTTTGCAATCTCGCGTCCGCTGTTGAACCGCAAAGAAGACCAAGCAACCATCACTGAAACCTCGGACGCATTGTCTGTTCAAAAAAAAGAAGCGGGCATTTTTCCGGATTCTGCCCACTTGAACCTGCCCGATCAAGGGCGTCGCCTCAATGGAAGATGCGCCCGGAATCGATGACGACGGTCTGGCCGGTCATGGTCTCGGTGCGGCACATGGCAACCACCATGTCGGCGCAATCGTCCTTGTCGGCGGCCTTTTTCAGGAGCGAGCCCGATGCAGATCGTTCGATCTGCTCGGGCCGGAGATTGGCCGTCGCCCGCGTGCCGTCCAACAGGCCCGGCGCCACGCAGTTGACCAATGTCTCCGGCGCCAGCGCCACCGCCATGCAACGCGTCAGATGAATGAGCCCAGCCTTCGAAACGGCATAGGCGATGGAAGAGCCGGTTGGGCTCAACCCCGCTACCGAGGCGATGTTGACGATACGGCCCCGTCCCTGGGCCTTCATGTGAGGGGCGACCGCCTTGGTCAGGCGCATCGGCCCCGTCAGGTTGACGGCCATGATCCTGTTCCAGACGTCGAGCGAAAGATTGTCGAGATCGGGAAAGGGGATCGAGACATTGTAGGCGGCGTCATTGATCAGGATATCGAGACGGCCGAAGGCCGCGGTGACCTCGCCGATCAGCCGGTCCACAGCGGCGCCGTCGGTAATGTCACAGGCGAACGCTCGCGCGTTGATCTGATGACGCGACGACAATTCACCAGCGACGCCCTCCGCCTGCTCGCGGCTGCGCGCGTACATGACGGCCAGATGCGCGCCCTCCCGCGCGAGCGCATGGCAGATCCGCTGCCCCAGCCCGCCATTACCGCCCGTCACCAGGGCAACCGCGCCCTTCAGGTCCATCGCCTCTCTCCTTCCATGCGATGGCTGCAGCACTGCCACCACTCCTATTTGCCATGCTGCGGCGTCTTCAAGTCCCGTAGAACAGCTTGATCAACACCAGCGAAAGCCACGGCACGTAGGTGCAGAGCAGCAGGACGCCGACCAGCACGCCGACAAAGCCGAGATTGGCCTTGGTGGTCTGCCAGATGTCTGATCTGGCAATCGAACATGATGCGATCAGCACACTGGCGACCGGCGGGGTCTGCTGACCGATGGCGAGATTGAGCGTCAGCACCAGTCCGAAGTGGACCGGATCGATGTGAACCTGCTGGATCAGCGGGAGCACGATCGGCACCGTGAGAATGATCGCGGCCGCCGAATGCAGAAACATGCCGATCGCCAGGAAGAACACGTTGAGCAGCAGCAACACCAGATAGGGATTGGTCGTAATGCTGAGGATGGACGTAGCAAGCTTTTGCGGCAACTGGCTCTCGGTGAGGTAGATGCCGACCAGCGCCGATGCCGCAACCAGCAACATCACCACGGCGGTTTGAATGGCCGAGTCGACGCAGGCCTGGTAAAGCGCCCTGAAGCTGAGGTCGCGGTAGATCACGACGCCGATCAATAGCGCAGAGATGACCGCGAGCGCCGCGCCTTCCGTGGCAGTGACGAGACCACCGAAGATGCTGCCCAGGATGATGAGCGGCATGACCAGCGCCCAGATCGCCTCACGCGCCGCCTTCGCGACGATGCACAGGTCGAATCGTTGCTCGACCGGGAAATCATACTTGCGGGCATAGTAGTAGGACATCGCCATGAGCCCGAGGCCGCCCAGAACGCCCGGTATGATGCCGGCAACGAAAATCTTGACGGCCGATTCCTGCGCCATCGCTGCGTACAGGATCATCGGAATCGACGGCGGAATGATGATGGCAAGACTGGCCGACGACGAGGTGACGGCGGCCGCGAATTCCTTGGAGTAGCCGCGCGATTTCATTGCCGGGATCAGCAGCGTGCCGAGCGCAGCAACATCAGCCACGGCCGAGCCGGAAATCTCGGCAAAGAACATCGCCGAACCGACCGTCACCATCGACAGGCCGCCGCGGATGAAGCCGAGGATGGCGGTGGCGAGGTTGATGAGGCGCCGGGCGATCGAGGAGGCGTTCATGATGCCGCCGGCGAACACGAACAGCGGCACCGC